>NZ_LZGX01000018.1:0-27806 GCF_001690825.1 Gilliamella sp. Fer1-1 | reverse complement strand
TTATTATTAATATTATTTATTTCTATAGTATATACAAATTAATAACAAGCAAAATAATTGTTATTTCCTATTTTATAATTAGTTAAGATCTTTCGAAAGATTTTTATATTTGTTTATAGGATAGAAGAGCTAATTAAATATTTAAGTAATTAGGGCTATAAGTGTGAGGCAATAAAAATAGAACACCAGATTAGCTATTTTGTTTAGATTTGTAGCGTTGTAAGGTGCTTGTGCGATTTTGTTCTTCTATCCATGCTAGTTTATTAGCATAATTTTTTTCCGCACCACGCATTGTTGGATGGTAATATTTTGTATCAGCCATTTCAGGGGGAAAATAGTTTTCTCCCGCAGCAAAGGCATTCGGCTCATTATGAGCATAACGATATTGCGCACCATAACCTAAATTTTTCATTAAATTAGTTGGTGCATTGCGTAAATGCTCAGGAACATCATAGTCTGCTTTAGATTGGGCATCATTCATTGCTTGATTAAAAGCAAGATAAACAGCATTGCTTTTAGGAGCACAAGCCAGATAGACGATGGCTTGTGCAATTGCGCGTTCCCCTTCGGCTGGGCCAACACGTGTAAAACAGTCCCATGCAGCGAGTGCTACTTGCATTGCTCTTGGGTCGGCATTACCGACATCCTCTGATGCAATAGCAAGTAATCGGCGTGCGACATAAAGGGGATCTCCTCCTGCTGAAATGATTCTTGCATACCAATAAAGTGCCGCATCAGGGGCCGATCCTCGAATAGATTTATGTACAGCTGAAATTAAATCGTAAAAACGATCACCTTGATTATCAAACCTAGCACTTCTTTCTCCCATTATTTCTTTTAGTAATTCGGAAGTAAGCGCTTTCCCATCAGACATATCAACCAACAATTCAAGCGTATTTAGTGCTCGCCGTGCATCACCATTCACAAATTCAGCGATTTGTTTTTGGGTTTCTTCTGGTAAAACAATATTTTGTTTACCATATCCACGATCATCATCATTTATTGCTTGCTGCAAAATATCAATAATATTTTGATTTGATAGCGATTTAAGTAGATAAATTCGTGCACGAGATAAAAGTGCTGAATTTAATTCAAATGAAGGGTTTTCAGTTGTAGCACCAATAAATGTCACAGTTCCATCTTCGACATAAGGTAAAAATGCATCTTGTTGGCTTTTATTAAAGCGATGGACTTCGTCAACAAATAAGATAGTGCGAATGCCTGACTGTTGGTTGATTTTAGCCCGCTCAATGGCTTGGCGAATATCTTTGATGCCAGAAGTTACAGCAGATAAACGTTCAACTTTTGCGTTCGCATGATGAGCAATAATTTCAGCAAGTGTGGTTTTACCTGTACCAGGTGGTCCCCATAAAATCATTGAATGTAAATTACCCGCTTCAATGGCTTTTGAAAGTGGTTTTTCTTTTCCTAATAAATGTGTTTGCCCAATGTATTGTGATAAGATCCGTGGGCGCATTCTTGCTGCTAAAGGCTTAAATTCATCAGTTGTAAATTCAAAAGACATACTAGGCATGATACACTGTATCCATTCTTCGCGATATTAAACGTATTATATACTTGTTAATCAATAAGTGAAAAAGAAAATAGCTTTCCGCATAAATCGAAAAAAGCTAATATTCTCACTTAAATTTAGTTTTTTAACAGTTTTTTTAGAATACAGTTATTTTCTAGGACTCAAACATAAGGATTTATCATGAAAAAATTTTTATTATTAATTGGGTTATTGGTTAGTATGTCGTCAGCATGGGCAAACGATAAAGAAGTATTACAACAACGCCTAGATAAAATTGATGGCTTTTATGCACAGTTTTCACAGGATGTAAAAACTGCCGATAATCAACTTGTTCAACAAGGAAAAGGCGATTTATGGGTAACAAGGCCTTATTATTTTAATTGGACAATGAATGACCCTGATGTAACATCAATTATCTCAGATGGTGAAAATCTTTGGGTTTATACGCCAGCAGTTGAACAAGTGAGTGTCATGAGTTTGAAAAAAGCCGTTGATAATCGTTTAATGTTACTTATTTCTGATAGCCATAATCCGATTTGGAATGCTTATAATGTAATACGTAAGCAGAATTCATTTACACTTAAACCCACAGATGGTTCTAATCAAGACTTTGTCATTTCAGTTTTACCAACTGGCATGATCTCAAATTTTACGATAATTGAAGAAGATGGTCAGCGTAGTTTTTATGACTTGTCTCACCAAGTGTTAGGTAAAGTTGATTTAAATAAATTTAAATTTACCCCACCAACAGGGGTTACTATTGATGATCAACGTTAGCCTATTATGACATCACGGAATGTGTCAATGCGTATATATTAGCGTTATTTGGTATATAAAATAACGCTAATAAGATCATAAAAATTTTTCCTATCGGCTTATATCAAAATTTAGTCAAATATAATGTTTTATTTCTTTCTATAAAATTTTTACTCCTTTTTTTTAACCTATTATTTTTTTATAAATAAAGTTGTCTACAATAATTTTTCTTATCTAAGTTAATAAAATAATTTTGATGTTGATCACATTTATCCAATAAACCTTTTAAAGCTAAATTTTTAGCTCTGCATACTCAATTGCAGTAGTTCACTCTTTATAGGATAAATTATGACAACTGCATTTTATAACAAGCCAACTTATTGGTTCGCTTCCTGTTACAGTTTTATGTATTACGCTGCAGGTAGTTTTGTTTTTTCTTTTTATGCCATATGGTTAAGCAAAGAAATTGGTTTAACCGCAAAACAAACTGGTATTATCTATTCATTTAACTATTTTATTTCACTAATTATTATGATTGTATATGGTGTTTATCAGGATAAATTAGTTCTGAAAAAACATCTTGTCTGGTTTCAAAGTATCATTATTACTTGTGCTGCTCCTGCATTAATTTATGTTTATGAACCTCTATTACGGCATAGTTTTTATATCGGCGTTATTTTTGGTAGTTTCTTTTTGGGGTTTGGTTGGGTTGCTGGAATGGGGTTAATTGACTCCTATTGTGAAAAAATTAGCCGAGCATTTGGATTTGAATTTGGTCAATGTCGCACTTGGGGGTGTATTGCTTATGCTGTAGGTACTTTTATTGCTGGTATTTTGATTAGCATAAATCCTCATTTGAATTTCTGGGCTGCATCAGTCGTAGGAATCTGTTTTATGATTCTAAATTTTAATTTTAAACCAGATTTAAGCAAATCATCAGAAGCGATTTTTCAGAAAAAGGACAAATTAAGTTTTAACGAAATTATGTCTGTCTTTGCGCTAAAAAAATTCTGGATATTTGTTGTTTATGTGCTTGGTACCTATAGTCTTTATAATATCTATGATCAGCAATTGTTTCCTGTTTATTTTACTCAGCAATTTGAAGATGTAAATGATGGCTATCGCTTATATGGTATCTTGAACTCGTTTCAAGTTTTTCTAGAAGCTGCTGTAATGTTTTGTGTGCCATTTGTTGTAAATCGTGTTGGGGCAAAAAATGCTTTGATTTTTGCGGCATTTATTTCAGCTTCTCGCATCTTCCTCACAGGGCATGTTAGTAGTATTGCCATTATTTCAATCATTAAGCTTATGCACTGTTTAGAAATTTCTACCATTTTAGTTTCCGTATTTAAATATATTGATATTAATTTTAATGCTCGTCTTTCAGCAACCGTCTTTTTAATCGGTTATCAGGTTGCAGGCTCTGTTGGTGTTATTTTGTTTTCTACTCTTGTCGGTGATTTTTACGATACCAATGGTGCATCAACAACATTTAATCATCTTGGGTTAGTCGTTTTAGGATTTATGATTTTTGCTATTTTCTTTTTATGCGGTGATAAAAAAGCAAAATACATAAATAAAAAAATTATTTAAATATAAATAGTTTTAACAAATTGCATTTTATAAACGTTAGTAAGGATTGATAATGAACATATATAATTCAGTAACACAATTTCACTTTGAACAGACTAGAACCATTTCGCCAGAAAATATGACAGGAGAAAAAGGTAAATCTTGCATGAAAGCAAGCATTTTAGGTCCAAGCCGTAAAGGACAGGGATGCATTTCAATTCCTGCTGGTAAAACAGTCACTATTGCCGAAATTTCAGGACCTGCAGAAATTCGTCATATGTGGTTTACCTTAACTGATAGAACACATTGCGGTAGTTTTGTGTTACGTGACGTTGTTATTCGCATTTACTGGGATGATGAATCAGTGCCATCAGTCGAAAGCCCGATTGGTGATTTCTTTTGTAATGGTTTTGGGGCAAGATGTGATATTAATTCAATGCCAATCGTAGTTAATCCTACAGGGGGATTTAATAGTTATTTTAGAATGCCATTTAATAAAAAAGCGAGAATTGAAATTCAAAATGAACATGAAGCTGATCTACAGCATTTCTTCTTTACTATTAATTATGCCTTAATGCCAAAACCATTTGAGGCTCCACTTTATTTTCATGCTCAATGGCGTAGGCAACGAGTAACTAATTATGCCGAAGATTATGTGCTATTAGATAATATCGAAGGACATGGTTATTATGTCGGTACTTACTTAGCTCTAACCGCTTTGGAACGTTACTGGTGGGGAGAAGGAGAGTTTAAGTTTTACCTTGATGATGATAGCGAATATCCAACTCAACATTCAACAGGATCTGAAGATTATTTTGGTGGAGCATGGGCATTTCATAATCGTGATAGCCAAGGTCGCCCATCAGCTAAGTGCTTCCAAACGTTATTTATGGGGTATCCTTATCAAACTAAACGTGATGCAACTCGTGACTTTTTTCAAACAGGGGACGCTAATCCTGTACACGGTTTTGGTGATGATGCTCTACCAATGCATGGGCTATATCGTTGGCATTTACCTGATCCCATTGCATTTCACAAAAATATTAAACTTGCATTTCAACAAATAGGTAACGATGATATAAGATTATATGAGCGTTGTGACGATATTGCTAGTGTTGCGTATTGGTACCAAAACCCTTCGGCTAATAGCAACCCAATATTTCCTAATAAACAACTACGCACTCCTCGTTAATATATAAAGGAGATAGTGCTATGGCGAGTAATAAATTAAAAATCAATGATATTGCTCGTTTGGCTGGCGTGTCGGCAACGACCGTCAGCCATATTTTTAATAAACGAGATAAAAAATATCGCATTTCAACACAAACACGGCAACGTGTTCTATCCATTGCAGAACAGTACAGTGATCAAGCCCATATTCGCCAATATCTGGTTAAAGCAAATAGTACGGATACCATAGGCGTGATAGTTCCAGACATGTCTAATTCTTTTTTTTCTATGTTTCTGCACTATTTAGAATCTTCATTTAGGCAAAAAAACATACAATTATTAATAACTTGTAGTCATTATAATAAAGAAATAGAAATTAAAGTGGCACAAAACTTAGTTGAACGAAAAGTTGATGCTATGATCGTTGTTACTTCATTAAATAGTGATGAGTTTTATGTTGATATTAATCAAAATACGCCAGTATTGTTTTTCGATCGTTATATTAAAGATACTTCATTGCCGTTTATCACGAGTGAATCATTACACTCTGTTGCAGAGTTAATTTATCCATATGCTAAACAATTAGACGAATTTTATTTCATTGGATGTGATACACAATTAACTTCAATAGAAGCCAGATTGCAAGGCTTTAAAAAAGGTCTTCAACAGGTTGGATTAAGCGTTAACTCACAATGGTTAGTGAGTGATGACTATTGTCCCAATAAAGGATATGAATTACTCAAACAGCTTCACAAAAAATTAGGGCGACTGCCAAAGGCTATTTTTACTCCTTCATGTAATATATTACAAGAAGTGCTTAGCTATTTAGTGGAAGTGGAAGTTAAACCACAACAAATCTATTTATGTTCTTATGATTATAATATTTATCTGAATTATTCTTACTATCCAATTGATACTATTGCTCAAGATTTTCAAAGCATGGCTTACACTTGTGTCGATGTAATTGATGCTCTACTTAAATTCAAAGAATTAAAAAACAAAGCTTTTTTTATCAAACCACAAATTATACGCCACCGTTAGAGCGATGCTCATATTATTAACGGTTAGCGTTTTTCATAATCCGTGCTTTGTCAACTTGCCACTGACGCTCTTTAATATCTGTGCGTTTGTCGTACTCTTTTTTACCCTTGGCAACACCAATTTTTACTTTTGCCCAAGCGTTTTTCCAATAAAGCGAAAGGGCAACAACCGTATAACCTTGGCGATTAATTTGACCAAATAAGGAATTAAGCTCTCTTTCGTTTAATAATAATTTTCGATTACGCATAGGTTCGCATACAACATGAGTTGATGCGACATTAAGTGGTGTAATAGTAGCCCCAAATAACCATGCTTCACCGTCTTTAAGCAAAACATAACTATCACTAATATTTGCTTTTCCCGCACGTAGTGATTTCACTTCCCAACCTTGCAGAGATAAGCCCGCCTCAATTTCCTCTTCAATAAAGTACTCATGGCGTGCGCGTTTATTTAAAGCTATAGTTGCCGCACCCGGCTTGTGTAATTTTTTCTTAGTCATAATATGCTATATTATAGAGTTACATGATATTATATGCTACTAATTTTATTTTTTTATTTAATTTCTTATGGCACATGTTTTTCGTGAGGTTATTGAACCTTATTCTATAGAACAAATGTTTAGTTTAGTCAATGATATTACCAAATATCCCGAATTTGTTCCCGATTGTATCGCAACTGGTATTATTAGCAAACAAGATAATACGTTGACTGCGTTTATTGAAGTTGAAAAATTAGGCTTTAAAAAAGCTTTTACTACAATAAATTTAATTAATCAACCACATTCTATTGATATTAAATTGCTTGAAGGACCATTTAAATACCTGTCGGGAAAATGGCAATTTACTTCAATAAGTGAAAGTCAAAGTAAAATTAGTTTTAGCTTAGATTTTGAGTTTAAAAATAAGTTATTAGATATTGCTTTTACTCCCATATTTAAAGAGTTGATGACTAATATGGTCAATGCGTTTTCACAAAGAGCAAGGCAAATATATTAAAATGATAAATATTCAAATTGTTTATGCATTACCAAATAATGTAACAGTTATTGATTGTGAAGTTGACGAAAAAACAAACATCTTGCAAGCAATAAAAAAATCCAATATCTTATCAAAATGTCAAATTAAATTAGATGAAAATTTAGTTGGCATCTACGGAAAACGTTGCGATGTTAATGAACTGGTTAAAAATGGGGATCGGATTGAAATCTACCGAACATTAATCAATGATCCAAAAGAAATAAGACGAAGAAAAGCCGCTCAAAAAAGCAATGACGAAAGGCAAAGGAAACCGAATGCATAACCTGCTAATTGAAAAAATCGAAACTTTATGCAAAAATCGAGGTACAAAACTGACGACACAACGTCGAACTGTTTTAGATATAATGCTGACAGCAAATAAAGCAATGAGTGCCTACGATCTTTTAGATCTGCTCAAAGTCAGTGAACCACAGGCTAAACCACCGACAATTTATCGTGCACTTGAATTTTTACTTGAACAAGGTTTTATTCATAAAGTGGAGTCCACCAATAGCTATATTATTTGTCCACATTTCCAAGATCCCGAACATATTTCAATTTTATTTATTTGCGATAAATGCCAACAGATCATCGAAAAACATTCACAAGATATCGAATATCAATTCAAAAATTTAGCACAGCAATCTGATTTTTTAATCAAACATAGTGTGCTAGAAATACATGGGTTTTGTCAACAGTGTCAATCTTGATCATTACTCTTTGGTTAATTAATATTGCCTGCGATACTGTCGGGCAAATTGCATTTAAATATGCAGCGATTAATTCCAAAGATACGCAAGGCCTGCGTTATTGGCAAAAACTTTTTGGTAACTATTGGTTATGGCTAGGTTTTGCTGCTTACTTTATTGGCTGTATTTTTTGGCTAGCTTTTTTAAGCTCTGTGCCATTATCTCAAGGAATATTACTGGGATCATTTAATATGATTACTGTTATGCTAGCTGGTCGGATTTTATTTAAGGAACATCTGACGAGCTTTCGTCTTATTGGTATCCTTTTTATTACGATAGGCGTAGTTTTGGTTGGACTTACGTAATGAAAAAATTTTATATTATTGGGTTTATCTTACTATTGTTTTTTGATACGTTTGGTCAAACAAGCTTTAAGTTAACCGCATTATCGGCGATGCCCCTTGAAATGAGCATTGATTGGTTTATCCGTATTTTTACTCATAGGTGGGTTTATTTGGTAATTATTGGGTATACTGGAGCATTTGTCACATGGATGATATTATTAAAAAAAGCACCTGTAGGCCCCGCTTTTGCCGTTTCTCATTTACAGTTAGTTACGGTAATGTTGGTTTCGGCTATTGCATTTGATGAGCCAATTGCATTTATACGTATGCTTGGTGGGCTATTCATTATTATTGGTATTGTTTTTTTAGCTCTGGCAGAACAAAAATTAAATCGTAATACTTAAAATTTTTTATACTGAAGCGTAGTACTTTCTTAAGCTTTTTGACAATAGGTAATATAGTAATTGATTAAGCTTAATTAAGCATATTTAGTGGGAGATACAATATAATTAATAGATATATTGTGTCTCCCAATCTGGTATCAGCTTATCCCCTATAGAGGTAAGCTTAGTTGCGTTCGCGTTCCATTACAATTAAATAGGCTTCCCTTTTCCAAAATAAAAATAAACGACGCATATCTTTTTCCATCGTCACTACACGCCAGCCATCTTTAGCATTTTGATTTAAAAATTCGGAAAATTTAACCTCGTTAGCATTCGCTGAGCCTAAAAGTAATGAAGACAATGCGCCTTCTTGGAAAACAACTACCTTATATTCTTTCATAACAATTAAAACCTTAATATTATTTTTAACAATGCAATTTTTAATGATAAGTAACATTAAAAATTCTCGGCATTATATATTATGTAAATTTTGTTTCCTAGCACATAATTAATCTTCCATAAAAATATATGATTAGTATGTTTTTGTTCAGTTTGTTGCTTAAGACTTTCGGTTTATGGTTAAAAGTTTAATTTGATAGTAATGTGCACAGTATAACTCTCTTGTTATGTAGTTCTATATGGCATATTAATTTATAATGAAAAATTAAAAATACCCTCACATTAAAACATAAGATTGCATAATGAGAAAGGCAATTAAAACTAAATCATTATAAATGGGCTAAATTTGTTTATCCAAATTTTTAAGCATTTCGATAATTGGTCGATTAGCATCAGGGAACTCATCAGCATTTAAATCTTGCTGATCTACCCAACGGCTGGGTTGCCCTTCTTTTGCAAAAGGAACACCATCCCATTCTTCTACTAAATAAGCATAGATAGTAATATCGCGATCATCATAACTGTGTTCGACTGTTTTTAAGAATTGGGCTTGGTGGATATGAATATCAACTTCTTCAGCAATTTCACGTTGTAGGGTTTGATAGGGTATTTCTCCTGCTTCTATTTTCCCTCCAGGAAACTCCCAAAATCCCGCTAGATGGGAATCTTCACCGCGTTGGGTAATAAAAATTTGACAATTTTGTGAACGAATAATACCTACAGCAATTTCAGTATGTTTTTTCATAATTGTGTTTGTCTATGAGTTAGGTTAGGGAAAGCTTAACCTTTCCCTTTTAGTTCTTGTCGATCTTAATCGACGATTTAAGCATCAATTTTGCTCAATCATACTAAATTATTATCTTATTGAACAGATCCATGGCAGTGTTTATATTTTTTACCTGAACCACAAGGGCATGGATCATTGCGCCCAACTTTAGCTTGTGTACGCATTATCGGTTGAGCTACTGATTGGCTTTCATTTTCACCACTCATGCTCACTACTGACTCATGATTAGCTTGTTGCTTAGCCATTAGTTTTTCCATTTCAGCTAGACGTTGGCGTTCTGCTTCATCAACTTCTTCTTGTGAACGAATTTGCACACGGCTTAAAATACCAATAACATCATATTTTAACGATTCTAACATGCTAGCAAACATATTAAATGATTCGCGTTTATATTCTTGCTTTGGATCTTTTTGCGCGTAGCCACGTAAATGAATACCTTGACGCAAATAATCCATGGCGGCTAAATGTTCTTTCCAAAGAGTATCAAGTGTTTGTAACATAACACTTTTCTCAAACTGCCTAAATGCGTCAGCACCAGCAATATTTTCTTTCTCTAAGTACCTGTCTTTTGCCATTTGTAAGATGCGTTCACGCAATGTTTCTTCATGTAAATTTTGCTCTTCATCTAGCCATTTTGCCACTGGTAGATCCAAATCAAAATCTGTTTTTAGCGCTACTTCAAGCCCTGAAATGTCCCACATTTCTTCAATTGATTGCGGTGGAATATATTGGTCAATTAGGGTATT
This sequence comes from Gilliamella sp. Fer1-1, assembly GCF_001690825.1. Classification (NCBI taxonomy): domain Bacteria; kingdom Pseudomonadati; phylum Pseudomonadota; class Gammaproteobacteria; order Orbales; family Orbaceae; genus Gilliamella; species Gilliamella sp. Fer1-1. The sequence goes on along the minus strand of NZ_LZGX01000018.1, from coordinate 17,369 downwards.
GAATACATCTCCTCGGATTGAATCAATAGTATCTTTGATATCGGTATTATCAAGTAAGTCGTTTCGTTCACGATAAATTACTTTACGTTGTTCATTGGCGACATCATCATACTCAAGAAGTTGTTTACGGATATCAAAATTGCGGTTTTCAACTTTCTTCTGCGCATTGGCTATTGCTTTTGTTACCCATGGGTGTTCAATAGCTTCATCTGTCATACCTAGTTTACGCATCATGTTACCCACACGCTCAGATGCAAAAATTCTCATTAATGGATCTTCAAGTGATAGGTAAAAACGAGAAGCACCTGGATCGCCTTGACGGCCAGCACGACCACGTAGTTGGTTGTCAATACGGCGCGATTCGTGACGCTCTGTACCCAAAATATATAATCCACCTAGTGCTAAAATTTCTTCATGTTTTGTTTGCCACGCTTGTTTTGCCTTTTCGATATCTTCAGGTGTTGGGTTTTCAATTTTTGCTATATCATTTTGCCAGTTACCGCCAAGCATAATATCGGTACCTCGCCCCGCCATGTTAGTTGCAATAGTAACTGCTCCTTTACTCCCAGCATTAGCAATGATTTCGGCTTCTTGAGCATGGAACTTAGCATTTAGCACATTGTGTTTAATTCCTGCTTTTTTAAATGCTTGTGAGACTAGTTCAGATTTTTCGATTGAAGCTGTTCCAACTAAAACAGGTTGTCCTGTTTTTACACATTTTTGTACATCAGCTACAATTGCATTGATCTTTTCTATTTCAGTTATGTAAACAAGATCAGGGTGATCTTTTCTTTGCATAGGACGATTAGTTGGGATAACAATTGTATCTAAACCGTAAATCTGATTAAATTCAAATGCTTCAGTGTCCGCAGTGCCTGTCATACCAGCTAATTTTTCATATAATCGGAAATAGTTTTGGAATGTAATTGAAGCAAGTGTTTGGTTCTCATTTTGGATTTTAACATGTTCTTTCGCTTCAACTGCTTGATGCAATCCATCAGACCAACGACGTCCCTCCATTGTTCGACCTGTGTGTTCGTCAACAATGATGATTTCGTTATCTTTAACAATATAATCAACATCGCGGTGAAATAGATGATGGGCACGTAGAGCAGCATTAACATGATGCATTAAAACAATATTATTTGGTGCATAAAGTGATTCATTACTCTTCATAATGCCTTGTTTAATCAATAACTCTTCGACTTTTATTAATCCTCGTTCAGTTAAGTTAACTTGGCGTGATTTTTCATCAATTGAAAAGTCTCCATCGCCTTGAAACTGATCAGAGTCTTCCTTTTCTTGACGAATTAAATAAGGGATAATCTTATCAATACTGATATATCTATCGGAACTATCTTCAGCTTGTCCTGAAATAATTAGCGGTGTTCTTGCTTCGTCAATTAATATTGAGTCAACTTCATCGACTAAAGCATAATAAAGTGGTCGTTGTACACGAGCATCTTTGCTAAACACCATATTGTCACGTAAATAATCAAATCCATATTCATTATTCGTGCCGTAAGTGATATCTGCATTGTAAGCTTCTCGCTTTATTTGTGGCGGCATATTAGGTAGGTTAATACCGACAGTTAAGCCTAAAAATTCGAATAAAGGACGATTATTTTCTGCATCACGTTGCGCTAAGTAATCATTGACCGTAATGATGTGCACACCTTTGCCCGTTAACGCATTTAAATAGGCTGGTAATGTCGCTGTTAAGGTTTTACCTTCACCAGTACGCATTTCTGCGATGCATCGTTCATTTAATACCATACCACCAATTAACTGAACATCGAAATGGCGCATGCCAAATACGCGCTTACTTGCTTCACGAACTACAGCAAAAGCTTCTTCTAAAATATTATCTAATTTGGTCCCTGCTGCAACTTTTTGTTTAAACTCTGTCGTTTTTGCTTTTAGCTCTGCATCTGACAATGCTTCCATTGTTGGTTCAAGTGCGTTAATTTTTTCAACTCGCTGGCGCATACTTTTTAATACGCGATCATTACGGCTACCGAATACTTTTGTTAATAATTTTAATAACATAACTTCTCTCTTATTCTTTTTATACAAATAATAAAGGCTTATAGCCTTATAATAGGGCAAATTCATTTAATTGAGTGATAAACTCTTTATATGGCAGCGTGAGGACCAGCTCTTATTCCATTATTTGGTGATAATCTAATGGTTGTATTTAGGCAAAGAGCATCGTTATTTTGTAAAAGAATTTGCTTATCAAAATACTGTTTTTGTGATGAGACGAATGTTTGAGGTTTAATTTTTAATTGGGGTTGATGCTCTTGTACTATTGCAGTAATAGCAATAATATCAACCTGAGAAATCAGCTGTTGAGCAGGCAATGCATTTTCTTGGTGAAACCCAAATCCAGTAGCAATCACACCTAATAATAAGTGCGATAAAGCGGTTTTGATAATTAAGCGTTTGCTAATTTTTTGCCAATAATTAATTACAGTCATAACAATGATATATTAGCATTTTTTGCCAAAATGAAAAACAATTATTAGTATTTGTCAAAATCTATATATAAGCTCAACAAAAGATATAAAATGATAGCTTAGCCACAATCAATGCAGAATTATGATAACTATTAATGCTATAATTTTATTTAATCATGCAAAATAATTTTCATAATAATAAGCTGTTCTGCTATTATATTTATATAGTTAAAATTGACGAATAATAAAGATATGAAAATTCTCTTTGGTGTTCAAGGAACAGGTAATGGTCATGTTAGTCGTTGTAGAACACTAGCTAAAGCATTGAAAAAAGCTGGTGCTGATGTTGATTATATTTTCAGTGGACGTGATCCTAAAGATTATTTTGATATGGAAGTTTTTGGGAATTATAGAACTTTCCGTGGAGTAACTTTTGCAACACAGAATGGAAAAATTAATTTTCGTAAAACCGTGCAACGAATCCGAGCTTTCAGGCTTATAAAAGATGTGTATGAGCTTGATTTATCAAAGTATGACTGTATTATCAGCGATTTTGAACCAGTGAGCGCTTGGGCTGCACATCATCAGGATCGTGACTGTTTAGGAATAAGCAATCAGGCCGTATGCGAATATCTTAAGCCTAAAGAATATGGGCTAGTTGCAAATGTGATTATGAAGTATTATGCTCCGGTAACTGAACCTATTGGCCTACATTGGTTTCATTTTGGGCATAAGTTACTACCACCAATGATAGACTCATTCCAAGCTATACCATCAGAAGATGGCAAGATCGTAGTCTACTTGCCTTTTGAAAGCATAGATGAAGTGATTAATATGTTAAAACCATTTAATAATTATCAATTTATCTGTTTCCATCCAGAGATAAAACAAGTTACTAGCTATGGCAATGTATCTTTGAAACCACTAGGTAGAGATAGTTTTACAAATGAGCTGATTAGTTGTTCAGGAATTATTTCAAATACAGGATTTGCGTTGATTTCCGAAGCATTAGCGCTTGGTAAAAAAATTCTTACTAAGCCAGTTTCAGGACAATTTGAACAAATCTATAATGCTCAATGTTTACAATCACTTGATATGGCAACAGTTATGGAAAACTTAAACGGTATTAAGCTAAAGTATTGGCTTGATTTACCCTCGCCAAAGCCGATAATTTATCCTGATGTGGCTACAGCGCTAGCTAATTGGATTGTTGCTGGGCAAAAGGAGCCGTTACGTTCTTTGAGTGAGCGACTTTGGAGCCAGACGGTGTTTCCTGAGAATGTAAATAAACATATTAAATCTTTGGGTTATGTATAAAAAGGAAAAAATGATTTTAAGTATTATTGTTGCGATGGCACATAATCGTGTTATTGGCTTAAATAATCAGATGCCTTGGCATTTGCCTGCAGATCTGGCATGGTTTAAAAAAAACACACTTAATAAACCTGTTATTATGGGACGGAAAACCTTTGAGTCTATAGGTCGACCTTTGCCCAATCGACACAATATTATTATTAGTCGCCAAACTGAAAAATTGGTTATTAACCATGAGCATATTAGCTGGACGAAGTCGATTGATGAAGCATTATTAGTGGCTAAAAGCCAAGTGGCAGATGAGGCGTTTATTATCGGTGGTGGCAATATTTATCACCAAGTGCTATCTATGGTGGATCGGCTCTATTTAACACATATCAATGCTAATGTACAAGGCGATACTTTTTTCCCAGATTACAGATTTGATTCATGGCGACAAGCTTATTGTGAGAATCATCAAGCCGACGATAAAAACGCTTACGATTACCAATTTGAAATTTTAGAAAGAATATAATTATCAATATGTTGCCACAGATCAGATTGTGGCAATTTTGCTAATTAACCGCCAGCCGTTTTACCCATGAAAACGTTTGGCTTCAATAACATCAGATAGCTGTTTTATTTTATTGAGTATTCGACTTAACGATTCTTGATGAGAAATTTCCATGTCTACATCAATAGTCGCTAATTGTTGTTTTATATCTGAGCGGCTAATTAAACCAAGAACGTTTGCCTTTTCATTAGCTAAAATAGTGGTAATATCTCTCAACAAACCACTCCTATCGTTAGCAATAATTTGTACCGCTATTGTGTAGCTTGAATTGATAGTATTATTCCAAGTCGCTTGAGTGATACGATCTGGTGCATGATTTTTTAGTTCTTGTAATTGCTCGCAATCAGCCCGATGAATTGAGATCCCTCGTCCTTGAGTAACAAAGCCTGTAATTGGATCGTTAGGAATGGGGCGACAACAGTTTGCAATGGTATACATTAGGTTACCCACACCTTCAATAATAATTGCACCGCCTTTTTTATTACTAGCTTTATTCGTATTTTTTGTTTGTGCATTAAATTTTTGGGCAATCTGTTTTAATGCTGCTTCGTCTTCTTCTTTCGCTGTTGGTTTGTTAAATTGTGCATTGATGAAATTGACTAATTGATTTATTTTTACATCACCACTACCAATACCTGCTAATACCTCTTCAAAAGAGTGAGCATTATATTTATTGATTAAGATTTTTTCGACACTTTTTAAACTAATATTTAGCGGTTCAAGTTCATTTGCTAGTATTTGTTCACCAGCAACAATATTTTTATCACGATCTTGTTTTTTAAACCATGCTTGAATTTTGGCTCTTGCTCGGCTACTGTTAACAAATCCTGTATTAGAATTTAGCCAATCACGGCTTGGGTTAGGTTGTTTTTGAGTGATAACTTCAACTTGATCGCCCATTTTTAAATTATAGGTAAAAGGCACAATTCGACCACCAACTTTGGCACCGATACAACGATGACCAACATCACTATGTATATGATAAGCAAAATCAAGTGGTGTGGATCGTGCTGGCAAGTCGACAACATCGCCTTTCGGTGTAAAAACATAAACCCGGTCATCAAAAATCTGACTACGAACGGCTTCTTGAATTTCGCCACGTTCAGACATTTCTTGTTGCCATGTTAATAATTTTCTTAACCAAGAAATTCTCTGGTCATAAGCTGTCATTTTGTCGGTACTACCTTCTTTATACTTCCAATGAGCAGCAACGCCTAGTTCTGCATCGTTGTGCATTTGTTCAGTACGGATTTGAATTTCAATGGCCCTATCTTGTGGGCCATAAACGACAGTATGAATTGATTGATAACCATTTGGTTTGGGATTAGCAACATAATCATCAAATTCTTTAGCGATATGTTTGTAATGGCTGTGGACGATGCCTAAGGCATTATAACAATCTTCAATTCGATCGCAGATAATACGCACAGCTCGGATATCATATAGATCTTCGAATTCAAGATGTTTACGTTCCATTTTCCGCCATATACTATAAATATGTTTAGGACGACCATAAACCTCTGCGCGAATATGATCTTTGTTCATCAGTTTTTGTAGATGTTTAACAAATTGATGGATATATAATTCACGATCTAATCGCTTTTCTTGCAATTTTTTAGCAATAAGCCGATACTCGTCTGGGAATAAATAGCGGAAACAGAAATCTTCTAACTCCCATTTTAATTGCCCTATTCCTAAGCGATTGGCTAAAGGTGCATAAATATTAAAACACTCTTTAGCTACCAAAACTTGTTCTTCTTGGGGAGATTTGATTAAATTACGTAAATAGGTAATACGCTCAGCCAATTTGATGACTACACTTCGGAAATCATTAACCATCGCCAATAGCATGCGACGAATACTATCAATTTGTTCTGTTGTAGCACTACCGTTGCGGATTGCACGCAATTGACGAATTTCTTTCATTTTAACAATGTTAGAGATGATGTGAGAAATTTCACGATCAAAATCTTCAGGGATATCCTCACGGCGAATAATTTTGGCATCAACAAAAGGAAGCAATAAAGCAGCACATAAACTATTGATGTCCATATTTAGAGTCGATAGGATCTCAACCATTTCGATAGCATTTTGGAAACAGAAAAATTGCTCAGAGGCTCCAGCGCTGTTTTCAAAACAAAAATCCCAAACTTCTCTAAACTTTTTATAAGATGCTGGGTTAGCTAATAATAGTTCTTGTTTTGCCCATTGCTCAACTTCAAATTGAGCAAGAGAATAATGTTCTTCTCGATGTTGGTGCGCGCCTCTGATAGTTACCATAAATTATGTTCCTGATTTTATTAACAACAACATTGATTCAATATGTTTGGTTTGTGGAAACATATCTAAAATAGCAACTTGAGCAATTTTGTATCCTGCATCTATAAGTTGTTTGCTATCGCGAGCTAGAGTAGCAGGGTTACATGATATATAAACAATTTTAGATGGAGCTAATTTTGCAATTTCTATTACTGCATTTAATGCCCCCGCTCTTGCTGGATCTAATAATACCTTATTAAATTGTGATTGGCTCCATATCGAAAATTGTTGAGTATCGTCTAAGTTGCTAGCTAAAAAATTGGTTTCAGCACAAATCCTATTACTATTTAATATAGTGTTAAATTTTGCTTTTTCAACCAGTGCATCAATACCTTCAATACCTGTTACTGTTTTACTTAATGTTGCTATAGGTAATGAAAAATTACCCATACCACAAAAGAGATCTAAGACTTGGTCAGTTGGTTGTAATGTTAACCAATCAAGAGCTTGATTGATCATTTTTTGATTTATTTTACAATTTACTTGGATAAAATCTAGAGGGCTAAAAGTTAATTTTAAATGATTAATTAAATAAAAATGCTCAGTATTACCTGTAATATGTACTAAATCTTTACCATAAAAATAAAGTGAAAGGTTGTGATTTTCTGCGAAATCTTTCAATAAGTTAGCATCATACTCAAGTAAAGGCATAGTATGCCTTAAAACAATAATAATACCACTGTCGACTGAAATTAATTCAATATGACCAAGTGCTTTTTTCTGTTTAAAATTGCTAAATATACTTTGCAATGGTATTAGCAGTGTATCTAATTCATTAACTAATATGGGACAACGTTTAATATTAATTATTTTGTTTGACTCAGCTTGGCGAAATCCAATAACTAATTCGCCTTTAACTATATTAATTGAAAGCCTTGCTCGCCGCCGATAATGGTAAGGCTGATCGGCAATAATTATGGGGGAATTTTGAGTAATATTTGCTAAAGATTGTCCCGTTTCTTTTTGTAGCAGGTTAATTAATGCATTATATTTTGCTTGTTGTTGCAAATGAGGGGCAATATGTTGCAATTCACAACCACCACATTGCTGATAATATTGACATTGTGGTTTAACGCGATTTTGGCTTTGATTATGATATCTAATGACTTTGGCTTTAGCATAATTTTTTTTGTCTTCAGTCAGTTCAATATCAACGGTTTCATCAGGCAAAGCTGATTTAACAAAAACTGTTTTACCTTTATAACTAGCAACTCCTTGCCCAAAAGCATCTAAGGATGCAATTGTTACTGTCAATTTTTGTTTAGTAAGTTTTTTTTTCTGTTGGGTATAAAAATTAGCCATAGACGTTTTTTTAATTTATATTAAGCGTTTGAGTAATTCTGTTTTGACATGCTTTGGCACTAAATTTGTGATATTACCACCATGATAGGCGACATCTTTCACGATTGTTGATGAAATAAACCCCATCGCAATTGATGGCATTAAAAAAATGGTGTCTAAATCGGATTTTAACGCACGATTCATTTCAGCAAGTTGCCTTTCGTATTCAAAATCGTGTGTTGTTCGGACTCCACGAACAATGACTGTAGCATTATGAGTTTGAGCAAAATTTGCCATTAAATTATCAAATCCTATCACTTCGACATTAAGCAAGTGCTCGACCGAAGTTGATGCTAAATTTACCCGTTCTTCTAGGGTAAACAGTGTTTGTTTATTAGGATTTTCAGCAATAGCAACGATTAATCGAGGAAATAGTAGCGAGGCTCGTGTCACAAGGTCAATATGACCATTGGTGATAGGGTCAAAAGTGCCCGGAAAAATAGCTGTTAAGGCTTTGCTTGTCATATTTTATATTTATCCATTGGGTATGATAACCGTATCATACCCAATTTTGATTAGGATTGTTAGTTTAAACGTACAAATTCTTTTATTCAATTTACATATACGAGGAATACTTACAGAAAAAAGCTAGTTTCTATCAATATATGTCCGTAAATGAGTCAAATGATTTAATTTATAACAAATTAAGTCGTTAGGTGATCATGAATTTGTTAAGTCTGTAAAAGCCTACTTGGTTGTGACCATTCAATATGACGAGAACTATCGGGTAAAAACAGTGCTTCTAGTGCTACACCTGCAAAATTCCCATATTTACCATTGTATCAGTTTGGCTTATTCTGAAAAAACAACCTGTATATATTTGTAATGAAGGTTGAGTTGTTATTACATTCATTATTACTTTTTGCGCAAGTAAAATAAGTTGAGTTGAATAGTCAGTGTTTTATCTAATAAGTAAATATGCCCATAACCACCAGTTATTTACCGCTCAAGGCTTTCATGTAGTTTGCCTAAATAAAAGTTCGGGTTATTACAAACCCATATCGTACTTGATGGTTTTCACCAAATAATTATTGTGAATGACGTTAGCACCACAGGTATAGCATAATTGACATTTGCTTTTAAACTGTGATTAAGGATATTCTAACTTGTTTCTCCATTAAGATTAAAATAAGCATAATTAGTTAAATTAACTGATGTGGCTTTTGTTGAGATTGCGTGGAACGCAATAATAACTTTGTTATAATCGGCAAGTATATAAGTGACTTTTACACTCAGCTAGCCAGCCACCCTACTCTTTATCAGGAGAAATTAATCAAAATATTACCTGTTGCTCGGATTGGGCTTAAATTTGCTATCGTTTTTGTCAAAACCTAATTTTCCACCATATAACAGATTGGCAATTAGATAATGTTTATTGTTAATATCAATTGTAACACCTAAATAGGCATCTTATTGTTGGTATTGTTCTAGTGATTGGCATTCAAATAAGGCTTCGCAATTTTTCTCGTTAACAGATAATATACAAGAGAATCATGTCACCTCCTCAGTTTGGAAATTTGATATGAATTGCTTGCCTATTTAAAAGTGTAATAATTTGTTTTATAAGAATATCGCACTACTCCATTCACTTTATTTACAGTTGTAAAAACCTTCTTTAATACCAATTTGTTAGCTTAATTATCGCTAACAACCGCTCTAACCGCATTGACTTTATCTTTTGGCACTAATACCACAACATATCCGCCAAAGCTACCACTAACCATCCGTACACCATCTAGTTTACCGATTACGCCGTGAATTATTTCAATAATCATCACGCGTTAAGTTGTGGCTATTGATCATAAGTATTGATAATAATTTATAATTACCACTAAAGCTTGCGTCACTTTTAGCGTGCGTTCGTTTTCAGTGATTACATAATGAGACCGTTTGAATACAATGGGAGCAAGCAAGTTTTAAATATATTGTGATTCGGTTAATGAAGCATCTCTTAGTTATTTTACTTTAAGGGCTTTGACTGCTACCTCACATAGTTTACATCGAACATTATATTCATTGTTAATTAAACTTCGTTTGATATTTGAATTAATGATAATCACAGAAAAATCTCTAGGAATAGAAACAAGTTTAGCTTTTAATGATCGGCTATCGATCAGTAATGCATGTTCACTTTGTTCAAGCGCAAATATTAATTGAACCATTATGCCACAATTGGTTTTCGGCATTTTGACCAATTAATGCTCACTTAGTGCCATTTAAGGTACAAAAAAACAATTGAATAATAACTAGGATTTTGTTCTTGAGTAAATGTCTCTTATTGTCCTTGTCGGGAGCGTTTCGCTCTATGTGGCGAAACGCGCACCTATTGGTTGATCAATAAATTATAGCGACTGAGAATGATCAACCGGGTTAAAATTAGCTATTTTTACTTCTATTTTACTTTTTTTATTTTATCAATTTAATCAGGATAGCCTTGAGGGTTATTTGATTGCCAATTCCACGAATCTTTTACCATGTCATCTAGCGTTAATTTGGTTTTCCAACCTAATTTATGTTCTGCTTTTTTGACATCAGCCCAAAATGCGGGTAAATCGCCAGATCGCCTTGGCGCAAAGTGCCAGTTAAGCGCTTTTCCTGATACTTTTTCAAAAGCTTTGATCACTTGTAATACGCTGTAACCAATACCAGAACCCAAATTATAAATATGAACACCAGCTTTGTTGTGATCGGTTTTTAGTGCAGCAATGTGTCCATCAGCTAAATCAACGACATGTATAAAATCACGAATACAAGTTCCATCTGTTGTTGGGTAATCATTACCAAAAACGGCTAATGATTCTCGCTTACCTACAGCAACCTGAGTAATATATGGCATAAGATTATTAGGGATGCCAAGAGGATCTTCCCCCATCAACCCACTTGAATGGGCTCCAACAGGATTAAAGTACCGTAGTATAGTCAGTGACCAATCAGATTCGGCAACAGCTAAATCCATGATACATTGTTCTACCATTAATTTACTTTTGCCATATGGACTGGTCGGTAGTCCTTGTGGCAAGGTTTCAACATAAGGTACAGGGGCGAGTTCGCCATAAACGGTGGCCGACGAGCTAAACACTAGCTGCTTAACACCTGCCTCTCGCATTGCTTTCATTAGAGTGATACTGCCGTAAACGTTATTTTCATAATATTCGAGAGGTTTGTGTACTGATTCACCAACTGCTTTTAGCCCAGCAAAATGAATCACTGCTTTGATATCATGTTCTGTAAAGATCTTAGCTAATAATTTTTCATCACACACATCACCTTGATAAAAATCGACCGATTGACCTGTGATTTTTTGTATTCTATCTAATACTGATACTTTACTGTTGAACAAATTATCAATAATAATTGGTGTATAACCGGATTTAATAAGTTGGACACACGTATGGCTTCCTATATATCCGCATCCACCAGTAACTAATATTTTCATAATATACCCTAATCTAATGTAATTATTACAGAGAGTATCTGCCAGAGCTCAGATTGTTTGCTGTTTTTCTGCTTCCATAGATCCCATGGACTACGGACTGATAGTGTGAAAGAAGATATTCGCGTAAAACTAAATGCGATAAAACCAAAAACTAGGTATGATCTTTCAAATCCTATTTTAACATACATAAAACCTATATAAACATAATATATAGTTGTTTTGCAAAACAAAACCTACTAGCAATTGCACCTAAGGTTACATTAAATTGCAGCAACGATCCTAAAACAAAGATAAAAATGAGGCAAACAACACAGAAAGCTGTATGACAATCCAAAGAAGATGTTTTGTTAACCCTGATTTACACAAAATTAGGCTAATTAAAAGTCAAAAAAAGGGCAAATAATGGAATGAACGAGGAAAAAGTGATCGGGATAACACTTGGTAAAATCGATTATATTTTATTACTAATTTTATTTTGTATTTTATATAACTTTACCCATCTAGATTTATGTTTAGAATTTAGAAAAATAAGATTAAAATAATTGGTTGGAATTGCTAATGGCAATTAGTTTTGAAATAAATTACATTATTGTACTAATTTAGCTTACTTGAATATTATACCTACCTAATATTCAAGTAAGCCCAATAATGAATATTTATACTTAAATATAATTCTACCTGAAACGTTTTGATAATTAACCTGTTGCTAAATAGAATTAGCCTAACTTTTATAATTATTAGCTATTTATGGTGTCAGTCGGATAATTAAATCGTGTATTATTCCGTTCTAAAAGGTTTCATTCGTTTTTCAAAGTCTAACCAATCGTAATAACCATCACTATTAACAGAAGCATTGTTCAAATGTAGCTGATAATGTTGTGGTGGATTATTGGCATCAAGCGCTTGCCCGCTATGTAGTTGTTCAAAGCTTTGATAAATATATTCGGCTTTAAAAAAGTATTTATCTGTAGGTAGGTGACGAAAACGCTGTAAAGTGACCTTGCCACCAATAGGCGTTGTTTCAAATTGATTTGGTAGTTGATAGTCTTTAAAGTCTAATGCACCAAATAATGCGGCAATAGTGCTATCATGGCCAACAAGTAGGTTTACTTTATTATCTCGTTGCATTAGATCATTTATCATATTGATAATGAGCGTAGCAGAATGTTTAGCAAGCGTTTTAGATTGGAAAACTAAACGAATATATTGATTACGAATAGCGATAATTTGTTGCCACTGTTCTTGGCTAGTTAGCCTTCCCCATGCAATTTGTTCTTTGGGAAAGGCTGAATAGTATTGTAATAAAAACGCATCAACGGCCGAAGTTCCTATTGCAAGAGGTCCAAGTAGCGCTGGTTCTTCATGTTTTTTGAAATAGAGTTGTGATGGGATTTTAGCTAAATTACATTGATATTCGGCATATAATTTTGAATGTTTATAATCTAAAATATCGGAAAGGATTTGATAAGCAGGTGCTAGATTTTCAAAAATGTTGGTGTCTTTGTTGGCTTCTTTAATATCATGCAATACTGCATATTTAAATTCTGGTGAATCATCTTGCAAACTAGGATCGAAAATCGGATCCATATTTTCAATAGGATATTTGTGATGAATAGGAATATCATACCCAGCAAAAGCGCCAATTGTCAGAAATTGAGCGGTTGCAACTGTTCTTTGCAAACTGTTAGCATACACAAATAATTTGGTATCGGTTGTTGATAATTTTATATTGTGTTTTTCAAGCCAAGTTGATAGATAGTGACCAAAATAGGCTTCTAACACGCCACCTCGTGTTGTTAAATAACCATATGGATGGTTCCATTTTGGCCATTTAAAAGGCGTTGCTTTTTCTAAAAACTGTAAAGTATTGTGTAATGGAGTACGAATACCGTGGCGACTAATTATAACGACTTTATCTAGCTGATAATGATTATTATTCATTTGATGATCCATCCTTGTTTATGCAAATAATTTAAAACAAAATCGCGTTGCTCGTTGTTTATTGTATTCACAATTTTACTGCTCCAACCGCCAGCTTTTTGATTAGTACTACGAGTTTTATAGTAATCATCCATTTGAACATCATATTTTGCCAAAATTTCCCTATCAATGGGGCGATAATGGTTCTCAAAAAAGACTAGATCTTGTGGTAATCTTGGTTTTATTTCTGGATTATCATCTGGATAGCCAAGGCAAAGTCCAAAAAGTGGAAGGACGTATTTGGGCAAGTCAAGTAATTGAGTAACTTTATCAAGGCTGTTGCGCAATCCGCCAATGTATACAGCGCCTAATCCTAAGGATTCAGCAGCAATCACTGCATTTTGTGCCATAATAGCAGTATCAACACAGCCCAATAATAGCTGCTCAGCTTTCCCTAGGCTTATTTGTGGATCAATTTGATAATGCCGATTAAAATCGGCACAAAACACCCAAAATTCAGGGGCTTGGTTAACATATTTTTGGCCACCAGCATAATAAGCTAGTTTTTCACGCTTATTGGGGTCAGTAATACGAATAATTGTCGAACATTGAATAAAATTAGAGCTAGAAGCCGACTGAGCTGATCTAACAATTGACATTATTTGCTCTTGAGTTAAATCTATTGATTTATAAGCACGAATAGAGCGATGCTGACAAAGTAGATTGATCGTTTCATTTTGCATAGTAGCTCCTTTACATAATTATTTGTTTACAAATTGGAGATCCCAAACGCCGTGACCTAAATTCTGGCCTCGTTTTTCGAATTTAGTAATCGGTCTATCATCAGGTCTTGGAATGTAGTTGCTACTTGGCGATAAGTTTTCAAAACCTTCTGCCTGATTTAAAACATCTAACATATGTTCTGCATAATGTTGCCAATCCGTTGCTAAGTGCAAAATACCGCCCAATTTTAATTTTTGGCGAATTAATTGTACAAATTTAGGCTGAATAATACGACGTTTGTTATGCCTTGCTTTATGCCATGGATCAGGGAAAAAGATTTGCACTTTATCTAGTGAATGATTAGGGATCATATTTTCTAATACTTCAACAGCGTCATGGCACATCACTTTTAAGTTCGATAATTGGTTTTCTTCAATAGCCATTAAACAAGCCCCCACCCCAGGCTTGTGCACTTCAATGCCTAAAAAGTTTTTATTAGGTGCATTTTTAGCCATTTCAATTAACGAAGCCCCCATACCAAATCCAATTTCCAAAACGGTTGGTTTGCCAGTAGCAAAATAAATGGGTGAATTTGCATCATACTCAATTCCAAAAACAGGCCATAAATTGTTTAGTGCTTGTTCTTGCCCTTTCGTTAAACGACCTTGTCGTAAAACAAAACTACGAATGGTTCTTTTAGATTTGATATTTTCGTTATCTGAGTTTAATTGTTCGTTCATCACAGTATCTACTTAGGTTATGAAATTTATTAAAGCTAATTGATAGTTTGCTTGCTAGTTTACTCGATTTTTTCCTCACAGCAAAAGTATCTTACAGTTGAATTTTTTAATGAATGATTTATAAAAACTTATTAAATATTTTTATATTGTGGTTGAGCATGATAGATAAATGATTATATAATTATAGCCCCGATTTAACCGATTACAATTAAGTAATCATCAATACATGCTTGAGGATTTCTCGTGCCTGATATGAAGCTTTTTGCTGGTAATGCCACACCCGAACTAGCAAAGCGTATAGCTAATCGCCTTTATACTTCACTTGGTGACATTGTGGTAAGCCGTTTTAGTGATGGTGAAGTTAATGTCCAAATCAATGAAAATGTCCGTGGTGAAGATGTTTTTATTATTCAATCAACTTGTGCTCCTACCAATGACAATTTAATGGAATTACTGGTCATGATCGACGCTATGCGACGTGCATCAGCGGGTCGTATTACTGCTGTTATTCCTTATTTTGGTTATGCAAGACAAGATCGCCGAGTTCGTTCGGCTCGTGTACCTATTACCGCTAAAGTCGTTGCTGATTTTTTATCCACTGTTGGTGTTGATAGGGTTTTAACCGTTGATCTTCATGCAGAACAAATTCAGGGTTTTTTTGATGTACCTGTCGATAACGTATTTGGTAGCCCTGTTATTTTAGAAGATATGTTGCAGCGTGAGTTTGAGCGTCCAATCGTAGTTTCACCTGATATTGGCGGTGTTGTTCGAGCTCGAGCTATTGCAAAACTCCTTAATGATACTGATATGGCAATTATTGATAAGCGTCGTCAGCGTGCAAATGAAGCTGAAGTGATGAATATCATTGGTGATGTTGCGGATAGAGACTGTATCTTAGTGGATGATATGATTGATACAGCAGGAACACTTTGTAAAGCAGCCGATGCTTTAAAAGCGCGGGGTGCCAAAAGAGTGTTTGCCTATGCAACACACCCAATTTTTTCAGGAAAAGCAGTAAGTAACATTAAAAACAGTGCTATTGATGAAATTGTTGTTTGTGACACAATTCCACTAACAGCTGAAGTAAAAGCACTGAAAAATGTTCGCCAGTTAACACTATCAGGTATGCTTGCTGAAGCAATTCGTCGGATCAGTAACGAAGAATCAATTTCAGCTATGTTCCATCAATAATCTATTTTACCATTAATTAAAATGCCCCATTTGGGGCTTTTTTCACAAGAAAACCAACAAATAATAAACATTATGACAACGATAAAACTGATTGTAGGGCTAGCCAATCCAGGAAATGAATATACTGCAACAAGGCATAATGCTGGTGCGTGGTTTATTGAGCAATTGGTTCAGCGTTATAATCAATCATTAAAAAACGAGCCAAAATTTTTTGGCTACACATCACGAGTCAATATTTCTAATCATGATCTGCGTTTGTTAGTACCAACTACATTCATGAACCTAAGTGGTAAAGCGGTGCAAGCTATGGCAAAATTTTACCAAATAACCCCAGAAGAAATATTAGTTGTACATGATGAACTAGATCTGAATCCTGGTATTGCTAAACTTAAATTTGGTGGTAGTCATGGTGGGCATAATGGGCTGAAAGATATCGCTAGTAAATTGGGTAATAATTTAAATTTCTATCGATTAAGAATTGGTATTGGTCACCCAGGCGATAAGAATAAAGTTGTCGGTTACGTTCTTACCCCCCCATCTAAACCAGAGCAGGCGTTAATTGATCAAGCTATTGATGAATCAGTGCGCTGTACTGATATTATATTATCTCAGGGGATTGATGCTGCAATGAACCAATTACACGCTTTTAAGGCAATTTGTTGATTTAGCGCGAAAGGGTACAATAGCTAATTGGCTATTATAAAAAATCCACCCAATATTGGGTGGATTGCTATTATTTTAAGATAGGAAAATCAAGAAAATAAATGAGTAATATTGCCGCCTTTCTCTGCAATTTTCTTCATAACTTCTTTAATTAACCAAGTATTCATTGCTGCTGTATCATCAGTGCTACCGGTATAATTCAGCTCTTGCGCCAATTTTTTACGCGCATCTAAACTACTATCTATGCCTAACAATTTCAACAAGTCAACAATAGATGTTTTCCAGTTAAGCGCTTCAGGATGTTTTTTAGCTAAATTATCAAGAATAGACGTAACATCAACATTTGATGCTGATGTGCTCTGCTCTGTCTTTTCCTTAACCTGTTCAGTACCTTTTGATACTGTATCTTTAACCGAGCCAGTAATATCTCCGACTTTATCTTTTACTGCCTCAACAGCATGATCTACTGTTGCTTGAGCACTAGGAAACACTTTAGAAAAAATATTATTTAAGATACCCATATTACACCTCTTAATTTTAAACTGCTTATAAAAAACTGCTTAATGATATAGATGTAGAAAATATCATAATTAATATAACGCTTAAAGGGATAGAATGTCAAAATAGTTATGCTTTAATAGCATTTTATGTATTACGATACTATTTTTATCGGAATGCTAATCTATTATTGTTAAATGCTCTTATAATAT
>NZ_LZGX01000017.1:0-47491 GCF_001690825.1 Gilliamella sp. Fer1-1 | reverse complement strand
TTATCTTATGATTTACTTAAAGACTCTAACTGTTCCCATCGTTCAAATATAGCTTCTAGATCTGATTCTTTAGTGGCTAACATTTGTAGTACGGGATTTGTCACCTCATGAGGTTGATTGAAAAAATCACTATTGCTGATTTGTTTTTGTAAATCAGCAATTTCATTTTCTAATTGTTCTATCTTATTGGGAAGTTGTGCTAGCTCACGTTGCTCATTATAACTTAGCTTTGCTTTCTTTTTACTGGTTTGCTTATTGTTCTGAGTATTAATATTATTGTTTTTTTCTAATTGATTATTCTCTTTATTATTGTTTATCGCGGCCTTGGCTGGTTTTGCCTGCTGTTGTTGTTGAAATGCATCAGCATAACCGCCGGCATAAACACCAATATGACCTTGTTCTTCAAAAAACCAGCACTGTGTCACTACATTATCAACAAATTGCCTATCATGGCTAACCAATAAGACCGTACCTTGATAATCGTTAACTAGCTCTTCTAATAATTCAAGCGTTTCAATATCAAGATCATTGGTTGGTTCGTCAAGGATTAATAAATTGCTAGGTTTTAAAAAAAGTTTAGCAAGCAATAAGCGATTACGCTCTCCACCCGACAAAGCTCGTACAGGTGTTCTCGCTCGTTTTGGTGGAAATAAAAAGTCCTGTAAATAACCAAGAACATGGCGAGATCTGCCATTAACCATCACTTCTTGTTTGCCTTCAGCCAAATTATCCATTACTGTTTTTTCAGGATCGAGCTCAAGTCGATATTGGTCAAAATAGGCAACTTCAAGCTTGGTACCGCAATGCACACTACCTGATGTTGGCGCTAAATTACCCAACATCAGTTTTAACAAAGTCGTTTTACCAATACCATTAGGACCAATTAAAGCAATCTTATCACCTCGTAATACTTGTACAGAAAAATCATTAACGAGCAACTTATCCCCAATCTGATAGGTTACATTTTCAAGCTCAAAAACAATTTTGCCTGAACGCAGGGCTTCTTCAATTTGCATTTTGGCACTACCCATTACTTGCCGACGTGCGCTATACTCTTGGCGCATTGCTTTTAATGCACGTACTCGCCCTTCATTACGTGTACGGCGTGCTTTAATACCTTGGCGAATCCAGACCTCTTCTTGGGCTAATTTCTTATCAAATTCGGCATTTTGCAACTCTTCAACACGTAGTGCTTCTTCTTTGCCAATTAGATAGTTATCGTAATTACCACTCCAAGAGGCAATTTTGCCGCGATCTAAATCAATAATGCGCGTTGCCATTTGGCGAATAAAAGAGCGATCATGAGAAATAAATACAATACTGCCATTAAAGCTTTTTAAAAACTCTTCTAACCATTTTATGGTTTGAATATCTAAATGGTTAGTTGGTTCATCAAGCAATAAAACCGATGGTTGACAAACCAATGCTCTGGCTAATGCGGCTTTACGAAGCCAGCCACCAGATAGCGAAGATAGCAAAGCATCGCCATCAAGCGATAGCGACGAAATAACATTACGAATACGACTATCTAATTGCCAGCCATTTTGGTGATCTAATTGCTCTTGCATTTTGGCTAATTTGGTTAAATTGCTTTCGCAAGGATCTTGCTCTACTTGATGTGCCAAATCGTAATAATCACGTAATAATTGCGCTTGTTCATGCAACCCTTCGGCCACAAAGTCAAATACATTGCCTTGCACATCGCGAGGGGGATCTTGTTGCAAACGTGAAACTATCACATTATTTTCATAAATAATTTGACCTTCATCTAATGGTATTTCTTTGTTTAATACTTTCAGTAACGTTGATTTGCCCGCACCATTACGACCAACAAGGCAAACTCGCTCGTTTGGTTCAATAGACATATCAATATGATCGAGCAGTGGCGCATCACTAAATGAAAGGTAAGCATTGGTAAGATTAATTAATGACATAATGGTGATTTTTATTTGGATATTAAGTAATAAGGCATTATTCTATCATAAAGTTAGCCAAGGCAAATAAATCAAAAAAATAAAGAAGCACTAATAGGTCTCACAAATATTAGAAATCACTGTTCTATCCTATAAAAAAAAATAAATACTGTTATATTAATGAATAAAAATATTAATGAGTTTCGGTGTGGAGATTATTATGAGCCATATGTGGACATTCCAGCGAGTTGGTGGGTTGGATCAAGTTGTATTTAAAAGTGCTGATGACATTATCAATTTACCAGATTTAGACCCTAAATTATGGGTTGCATTAAGCTGCCCAACAATTGGGTTAGATTTTGACGAGCGAACTTTAGCATTACTTGATTCAGATCAAGATGGACGTATTCGCATTCCTGATATTTTAGATGCTATTAGTTGGACACAAGATAAAATCGTGTCATTTGATAGCCTTTTAACAATGAGCGAAACACTGCCTTTATCGCAAATTAAAACGTCTACCCCACAAGGGGAAAAACTCTCTACTACGGCACGGAGTATTTTGGCTAGTTTGAATAAAAGTAATGTGGATTATTTGACACAAGATGATATATGGCAATCAATTAAAACCAATGCTGATAAACTTTACAATGGTGATTTAATCTTCCCTGCATCAAGCGAATTATCAAGCGACATGCAAACCTTTATTCAAACAGCAATCAAAACCACTGGTGCACAAAAAGATATGAGTGGACAAGAGGGGATTGATTTAAACATTGCCACCACATTTGTTGAAAACTTAAAAACTTGGTTGCAATGGCAAGCAAAAATAAATAACACCGATACACCATTTGGTGAAAATAGCGCTGAAATATGGAAGCTAATTCAACTATTAAAACCCAAAATTGATGATTATTTTTTACGTGTTGAATTGGCGCAATATGCCCCGCAAGCACAAACAGCGCTTAACGTAGACGAAAAGTATATCGTACCGACACAAAATGGATTATTGTCTGATGAGGCTTTAGCCGAATTGCCTCTATCAAAAATCGACACAGTTGAGGTGCTTGATTTAGTCAATGGAATAAACCCTCTTTGGAAAACTAAAATTAGTCGGTTTAAAACATTAGTAGAAACATCCTTATCCAATTCAGATCAGCTAACACAGCAAGAATGGCAACATATTCAACAAAGCTTGCAAGCTTACGCTAAACTGATTAGTTCTAAGCCCGAATTAGCACAATTAACTGTGGCAATTGAACCCTCTGCTAGCATAGAAGATATACCAAGCAATCTCATGATTAGTCTGGCTAACGACGATTTGTTAACCGAATTTCAGCAAATGGTTGAACAAGATAATAAAACGCCAATATCGGCGTCAGACATTCTCATATTAGAAAAATTAGTCTTATTTCATAAACATTTATATCGTTTATTGGTTAACTTTGCGTCTTTTGCTGATTTCTTCTCACCAAATACACGAGCTGCATTTCAGCTTGGTAAACTTTATATTGATGGGCGCTGTGCAACCCTTTGCGTTGCAGTTGATAATATTGCTAAGCACGTAACAATGGCAAATTATTCTGAACTTTGTTTACTTTATTGTGAATGCACAAGGCATGGGCAAAAGCAACTCATTGCCGCGGCAATGACAGCAGGGCAAGGCGATTTATTACTTGAAGGTCGCAATGGTGTATTTATCGATAATAAAGGAAATGATTGGGATGCTAATGTGGTTAAAATAATCACTAAGCCAATTAGCATTCAACAAGCAATTTTAGCACCTTATCAACGTATTGGTCGCTGTATTACTGAACAAATTAACAAATGGGCTAGCAGTAAAGATGCCAATATTGAAAAATCAAGTGAACAAGCGTTGCAAAACCCAGCAAATAAATTTGATATTGGTAAAAGCGTTGGTATTTTTGCCGCAATTGGTTTAGCTGTAGGTGCAATAGGTACGGCATTAGCCTCTATTTTTCAAGCAATTTTTTCGCTAACTTGGTGGCAATTTCCTTTATTCTTTATTGGATTATTCTTAATTATTTCAGGACCGTCTGTTATTTTGGCATGGTTAAAATTACGACGTAGAACTCTAGGTCCACTACTTGAAGCATCAGGTTGGGCAATTAATGGCCAAGTTAAAATCAACTTAATGTTGGGTAGTTTGCTCACCAGCAAAGCTGAATTGCCATCAAACGCAAAACGCAATTTGCGTGACCCAATGAAAAACAACAGCAACAAAGTTTTAATTGCCGCTTTTGGGTTAGCTATTTTACTTGGTGTTGGCGCAATGGGCGGTTGGTTATGGCACAAAGGTTATTTAGAACACTATATCGAACTACAAAAGCAAGAAAAAACCCAAGATAATACAACGAATGATAAATAAAAATCATTTTATAAAACAAGCTATCAAAAAAATCGCCGACAATAGTCGGCGATTTTTTATCAATAATTAATGCTGATAAACTGGTAATCGACGGCAAATAGTTAACACTTTTTCTTTCACTGTTTGAATGGTTTGTTCATCATCAATATTGTCTAACACGTCACAAATCCAATTGGCCAAATCACGTGATTCGGCTTCTTTAAAGCCTCGACGAGTAATAGCTGGTGTACCAATACGCACACCCGATGTTACAAATGGGCTTTGCGGATCTTTAGGTACGCTATTTTTATTAACAGTAATATTAGCACTACCCAAAGCGGCATCAGCTTCTTTACCTGTAATATTTTTGTCGACTAAATCAATTAAGAATAGGTGATTGTTTGTTTCACCAGATACCACTTTATAACCACGATTTAAAATCACTTCCACCATAGCTTTAGCATTGTTAACTACTTGATGTTGATATTGTTTATACGCAGGTTCCATGGCTTCTTTTAATGCAACAGCTTTAGCTGCAATCACATGCATTAAAGGACCGCCTTGTGCCCCAGGGAAAACCGCTGAATTTAGTTTTTTATATAAGTCTTCACTACCACCTTTAGCTAAAATTAATCCCCCTCGTGGGCCTCCTAGGGTTTTATGTGTTGTAGTGGTAACAACATGCGCATAAGGAACAGGATTTGGATAAACGCCCGCTGCAACTAAACCGGCTACATGCGCCATATCTACAAATAAGTAAGCGCCTACGCTATCGGCAATTTCGCGCATACGCTTCCAATCAACTACGCCAGAGTAAGCCGAAAATCCGCCAATAATCATTTTAGGTTTTGATGCTTGAGCAATGTTAGCTAGCTGTTGATAATCAATATGACCAGAATCATCAACGCCATAAGAAACAACATGATAAAGTTTGCCTGAAAAGCTCACTGGCGAACCATGCGTTAAATGACCTCCCTCGGATAAATTCATACCTAAAACGGTATCCCCTGTTTTTAACAGTGCCATATAAACCGCAAAATTAGCTTGTGAACCCGAATGCGGTTGCACATTGGCATAGTCCGCACCAAATAACTCCTTAGCACGCTCTATTGCTAATTTTTCAACAATATCAACATATTCACAACCACCATAATAGCGTTTGCCAGGATAACCTTCAGCATATTTATTGGTAAGTTGTGAGCCTTGCGCTTGCATTACTCGTGGGCTGGTATAGTTCTCTGATGCGATCAGTTCAAGATGATCTTCTTGACGCTGTTCTTCGCCTTTAATGGCATTCCACAATTCCTTATCATAATCGGCAATAGTCATATCTTTACTAAACATGTTGACTCCTTATTGTTCATTGCATTAGTCTTAAAGGCTTTGCTATACATAGTGTATAAAAATATTACTGTCAGTTATCCTTACTTAATTAACGTGCGATTTCAATCTTTTTTTAAGGTTATAAAAAAAATTTATGACAAATCGATATCAAGAATAACGCATTTACAAATCACCATTAAAATAGTGATTTAATGTGGATATATTTAATATTTTCAAAAACAAGGAAGTATTTGCATACTATGAATAAAAAACAGCACAAAAAGAGTGCATTTTTACCTCTAAAAAACGTTCAGAAAAGCCATTGATTTTATTCATTTTTTTAATTTCATTTACTTACCAATACAAAACGAACTAAATATACGGCCTAATAAGTCATTGGAGGTAAATTCTCCCGTGATTTCGCTTAAAGCTTCTTGAGCTAACCTTAGTTCTTCAGCTAACAATTCACCAGCATGAAAAACAACGAGTTGATGTTTGCCATTGTTTAAGTGCTGAGCTGCCTTTTCGAGTGCTTGTAGGTGGCGGCGGCGTGCTAAAAATCCTCCCTCGGTACTACTGGTATAGCCCATGGCTTGTTTTAGATGATCACGTAGCAGTTCTATTCCCTCACCTGTTCGTGCAGATAGTTGGATCTGCGAGTAACCATTTGCTTCGCTATAACCTAGCGATTCGCCAGTTAAATCTGCTTTATTGCGAATAACAGTAACAGGCAAATTTTTAGGTAAGCGTTCAATAAATTCTGGCCATAATTTTTCGGGATTGGATTCGGTCGTTGTTGTGCTGTCGACCATAAACAATACTCTATCTGCTTGTTCAATTTCTTGCCAAGCTCGCTCAATACCAATTCGCTCCACTTCATCACTGGCTTCACGTAGACCTGCGGTGTCAATAATATGTAACGGCATACCATCGATATGAATATGTTCACGTAGTACATCTCGGGTCGTTCCTGCTATATCAGTCACTATGGCGGCATCACGCCCTGCTAGTGCATTAAGCAAGCTGGATTTACCTGCATTAGGGCGCCCAGCAATGACTACCTTCATTCCTTCTCGTAACAGTGTTCCTTGCTTAGCTTCTTGGCGAACTTCAGCTAAGCGAGTAATTACTTCATTTAGCTGAGCCTCAATTTTACCATCCGATAAAAAGTCTATTTCTTCTTCAGGAAAATCAATTGCTGCTTCGGTAAAAATGCGTAAATGGATTAATGATTCAACCAGTGTATTTACTTTTTTAGAAAATACACCTTGCAAAGATGATATTGCAGATTTTGCTGCTTGTTCCGAACTTGCATCAATTAAATCAGCAATGGCTTCTGCTTGGGCAAGATCTAGTTTATCATTTAAAAATGCGCGCTCTGAAAATTCACCAGGGCGTGCAATACGGACATTAGGCACTTCCAGAACTCGTTTTAACAATAAATCGAGAATAACTGGCCCACCATGCCCTTGTAGCTCAAGCACATCTTCGCCAGTGAATGAATGTGGATTAGGGAAAAATAAAGCGATACCTTCATCTAAAGTTGAACCATCTGATGCTAAAAAAGGTAAATAATCAGCGTGGCGTGGTTTAGGTAATTTACCTAATATAGATTGAGCTACTGCTCGGGCTTGAGATCCCGAAATACGTAAAATCCCAACACCTCCACGGCCAGGTGGGGTTGCCTGTGCAACAATAGTATCTAAATTCATATGTATTAATTTCTAAATTAAATAGCAATGTGCCATAATATCATGGACAAGATGCCAAAAACAGCTACTGCTTACTTATCTAGTGATGATAAGAATGAGCTATATTCAAAAAATATATAAAAGAATCAAAAGATTTGATAAGTTGTTAAAAACTACCATACCTAATTTAATTTTTAGGGTGATCAAATAACCAAGAATTAGCCAAAGCAAGTGGTTCTCTTATCATCGCAATATATTTATCAAAATTAGAAAAGCTCAAGGGCGCTGACAATCCAGATACATCATTAAATCCTGAGCGTTTAGCCAGCATTACTGAACGTAATAAATGAAAATCATTAGTTACAACTATCGTTTTCCCTAATGGTAAAACGCGATTAGCATACACGAATTGTTGCGCAGTTCGGGTTGATTTATCTTCAATATAGATTCGTGAAGCATCTATTCCTTTATTCGCTAAGTAATTAAACATCACACTGGCTTCGCTTGCTGATTCATCTTTACCTTGTCCACCACAAACAACGACTTTAGTTTGAAGATGATTTTGTAAGTAAGTAGCGGCAATATCTAAACGAATTTGTAAAGTTAAAGGCGCTATAGCTGGCGTGCCGACAACTTGAGAGCCTAACACAACCATAGTTTCAGCATTATCAACGGGCTTTTGTTGTGCATAAATAAAAATAACAATATTACAGATAATAAAATAACTTAAAATAGCGATTACAGAATACTTTAATAACTTCAATATATTCATTAAATTAACATCCTTTTTTAAAGCAATTCTGAAAATGATCATCAACCAGTCCCATTGATTGCATAAAAGCATAACAAATTGTGGAGCCAACAAAACTAAAGCCTCTTTTTTTTAACTCCTTTGACATGTTGTCAGATATTTCGGTGCTTACAGGTACTTCACTTTTATCTTTAAAGTGGTTAATAATGGGCTTGCCGTTTACAAAAGACCAGATAAATTGCGAGAAATCTTCCCCTTTTTTTTGCATATTTAAATAAGCATGGGCATTTTTGACAATGCTATTTAACTTTAAACGATTACGGATCAGTCCTTTATTTTTAAGTAATTGCTCAATATCTTCAGTTGACAATCTTATGATTTTTTGGGGGTCAAAATTGAAAAAGCAACGGCGATATTCATCACGCTTTTTCAAAACAGTAATCCATGATAACCCTGCTTGTTGCCCTTCAAGGCAAATCATTTCAAATAATTTAAGGCTATTATATTGAACAATGCCCCATTCGTTATCGTGGTAATGAATATATATGGGATCATTCAAAACCCAATCACAACGTACTTTCTCGTTATTTTGCATCAAATTTTACCTCGCTTATCTATTATTAATTATGCTTTATGTCGCTTTGTATTTTTTAAGCATAAATTGGTTGGATTATAAATCAAATAAGTTGATTTGTTATATACATTAAATTTTTTTATGATGAAAAAAAGGACTTTTTTTTATGGCAGAATGAAACTTTCATTTTTATCTTAAATCAATAAAAGACAGATTTTTTTATTTTCTAACTTAACTTAATTTAATAATAAGGTTTTCCATGAGTCAGTCTGAAATTAACACCGAATGGCAGCCTAGTGCTCGACCATTAACTTGTCAGGATTTTAAAACGTTAGTTTTATCCTCTTTAGGTGGTACATTAGAATTTTATGATTTTGTTATCTATGCACTTTACATTGATACCATCGTCAAGCCACTCTTTTTACCGCATACACTTTCACCATTAACATTAGATTTGTTTGCTTGGGGTATTTTTGCTGCGGGTTATTTAGTTCGCCCTGTTGGCGGCATTATTATGGCTCACTTTGGTGATAAAGTTGGGCGTAAAAAAATGTTTACCTTAAGTGTTGCTATGATGGCCCTACCAACATTTATCATTGGTATATTGCCAACTTACGATATGATTGGCATTTTTGCACCACTATTATTGTTAGTAATGCGAATGCTACAAGGCGCTGCTATAGGTGGCGAAATGCCAGGCGCGTGGGTGTTTATTGCTGAACATGTGCCAAAGCAACGTTATGGACTTGGTGTAGGGACATTAACTTCTGGCATCACTGGTGGTATTTTGCTTGGGTTTATTGTAACTATTATTATTGATCTTTGTTTTACTAAACAAAATATTTTAGATTATGCTTGGCGTATTCCGTTTATTATTGGTGGTATTTTTGGCATTATTTCAGTTTATTTAAGACGTTTTCTCTCTGAAACACCTATTTTTAAAGAATTAGCCGCCCGTAAAGCTATCGAAAAAAATATTCCTATAGTTACAGTGCTACAGAAACACAAAACAGCATGTGTGATTGTTGCATTACTAACTTGGTCGTTATCAACAGCAATTATGGTGGGGATTTTAATTACTCCTGGGCGTATTGTCGGTGGAATGTATCACTTTACTAATCTTGATTGGCGTGTTGGCGGTTGTATTGCAGCATTAACATTAACCATCGGCTGTGTTATTTCCGGTTGGCTAGAAGACAAGTTAGGTACCACTAAAACCGTTGTCATTACTTGGGGTGGATTGGCTATTACAAGCATCTACTTTTATAGCTCCTTAAGTCCAGAAATATCGTTAACTCAACTTTATTGGACATGGGCTGCGTTTGGTCTTTTCATTGGGGCTATCGCCATGACACCAATTATTGGAACGAGAACTTTTCCTCCAGCTATTCGCTATTCTGGCTTATCGTTTTCTTACAATTTAGCTTATGCACTATTTAGTGCCTTTACACCGACTTTAACAATTTATTTATTAAGCCCTGAACATTTATTAGGTCAGTATAGTTATCTTGGTGCAGGCCTTTATATCTCTTTTGTGGCATTAATTGCGATTGCTGTCGGTTTCTACCCACTTGCAAAACAGGGATGGAATAGTAACTCGGGTCATTAATCAGTAGCTACAACCAATAAAAAGCAGGGCTTTTACCCTGCTTTTTATTTTAATGTGTACTACACAATAACTGATACTATTAACGCATTGTGACAAACTCTTCAGCTGCGGTTGGGTGAATTGCCACGGTATTATCAAAGTCTTTTTTAGTAGCGCCCATTTTTAATGCTACTGCAAAACCTTGTAGTATTTCGTCCATACCATAACCAATGCCATGAATACCGACGATTTTTTCATCTTTACCTACACAAACTAGCTTCATGCGACATGGTTGGCGATGTTGAGTAACTGCGGTATACATTGCTGTAAATGTTGATTGATAAACTTTTACATTTTCAGAACCATATTGTTTTATTGCGCCTGGTTCTGTTAAGCCTATGGTACCAATTGCCGGATGAGTAAATACTACGGTTGGAATATTACTGTAATCTAAATGTTCATCAGGTTTATTGTTAAATAGCCTTTCTGATAAACGACGTCCAGCAGCAACCGCAACAGGGGTTAATGCTGTTGCGCCTGTATCATCACCGACTGAATAAACTCCTGATATATTAGTATTTTGGTATTTATCAACGATCACAAAACCTTTACTATCAACAGCAATGCCTGCTGCTTGTAAATTCATATCATGGGTCGCAGGTTCACGGCCAATGGCCCAAATTAAGCAATCGACGATATAGCTTTCGCCATTTTCAAGAGTTAATGTTAATGAGTTATCGCTATTTTTAGTGACTGATTTCGGAATGGCAAAAGTATGCAATTGTTGACCTTCTGTTGCGATCACTTCCATTAAGGTATCAATAATAAGTGGGTCAAACGAGCGTAGTGGCGTAGCATTACGAATAAATTGGTGTGTTTGTGCTCCCAGCGAATGTAATACGCTTGCAATTTCACAAGCAATATATCCAGCTCCAACAACGGCTACACGTTTGGGTAAGGTTTTTAGAGAAAAAAAGCCATCTGATGTAATACCATATTGAGCACCGGGAATATTCGGAATACTTGGTTTACCACCAACAGCAATCAAAATATGTTCAGCACTATAATGTTCACCATTGACTTCAACTGTATGAGCATCAACGAACTTAGCATAACCATGAATAACATCAACGTTATTGTTATTAAGGACACGATCATAAGATTGATGGATTCTATCAATATAAGCATTTCGACTTGCAATTAATTTGTCCCAGCTGAATTGATTAATGGTAGTATTAAAACCATAGTCAGGGCCATAATGGTTAATGGCTTCAGCAATTTGTGCACCATACCACATGACTTTTTTGGGCACACAACCAACATTAACACAGGTTCCACCCAATAATTTTGCTTCAATTAGTGCACACTTTTTTCCATAGGATGCCGCTCGGTTAACAGATGCAATCCCTCCACTACCACCACCGATAGCTATATAATCATAATGTTTGGTCATTAAATATCCTTAATACAATTTTCATTAGTTAGCTATTAGCTTTACATAAATCGCAAGATAAAAAAAGTATTCATTCTAAAATTTAATAATAGTTATTAACGATTGATCATACTAATAATTGTTAATATTTTATTAGTCAGTTACTAAAAATGGTGCTTAGCGTTAACACGTTTTTCCAAGAAATGCGTAAAATAGAATAATAAGCAAGTGTATTAATATCGGATTATAAATCTTATCAGCGGCACACTGAAGCAACCGATAAGATTTGTTAATTTAGCGATTTTTTATTGCATTAATAATATTGGTGGTTGAACAGCCATCTTCAAAATTGAGGACTTTAACTGTGCCGCCTGCTTCAATGACCTCTTTACCGCCGGCAATATTTTCGGGTTTATAATCACCGCCTTTGACTAAGACATCAGGTAAGATACTTGCAATTAAACGTTGTGGTGTTTCTTCTTCAAACGGTACAACCCAGTCAACTGAATTAAGTGCACCAAGTACAATCATACGTTGCATTAGCGGATTAATGGGTCTGGATTCCCCTTTTAATTGTTTAACCGAAGCATCACTATTCACTGCTACAATTAAACGGTCACCTAGTTTACGCGCATTAGCAAGGTAAGAAACATGCCCTGCGTGTAAAATATCAAAACAACCATTGGTCATAACAATTTTTTCGCCACGCATACGCGCTTTTTTGATTTCTTCTTTAAGCTCTTCTTCTGTCATTACTCCAAAACCGTCATTGGCACGGGCTCGAATGGCATTACTCAATTCAACTTGTGAAACAGTTGAAGTACCTAGTTTACCAACAACCACACCCGCTGCGACATTTGCTAAGAAACAACTTTCTTCTAAAGATTGACCAGCAGCTAATGCTGCAGCTAATGTAGCGATTACTGTATCGCCAGCTCCTGTTACGTCAAAGACTTCTTTTGCTTGAGTTGGTAAGTGGTAAATTGGTTTATCTAACTGTAATAATGTCATGCCTTTTTCGCTACGTGTTACTAGTAAGGCTTTTAGATCATATTGTTTGATGAGTTGATAACCTTTTTCAACAATCTCTTCTTCAGTTTTACAATGTCCGACTACTGCTTCAAATTCTGACATGTTTGGGGTTAACAATGTCGCCCCGCGGTAACGCTCAAAATCGGTTCCTTTTGGATCGACTAAGATAGGCACATTGGCATGATTAGCAAGCTTAATCATTGATTGAACAGCAGATAACGCACCTTTGGCATAATCTGATAGTACCAAAACTTTATGGGTCGTTAATGCTGTTTGAATACGCTCTAGAAGAGGCGTTGCATCAATATTGTTAAATCCTTCTTCAAAATCAATACGAATCAATTGTTGATTACGTGATAGAACGCGTAACTTTGTTATGGTTGGATGTGTTGATACAGAAACAAAATCGCATTGAACTTTATGTCCACTTAATTGTTCATTAAGAATTTTTGCTGGTTCATCTATGCCTGTTAGGCCAATTAGGCGTACATTACCGCAAAGAGAAGTAATATTCATAGCAACATTGGCAGCACCACCAGGTCGTTCTTCTAACGAGTCAATTTTAACTACCGGTACTGGCGCTTCGGGCGATATACGATTCGTTCCCCCATACCAATAGCGATCTAACATAATATCGCCCACCACTAATACATTGGCGCAATTAAAATCAGGTAATGATACTTTCATTATGACTCGTTATCCTTAGTTATTTTCAGTTTACTCATTCTATATTTGTTTATGTCTCATCAAAATCATGGCTGTTGTCATCTTCCATTTTGTCATTTTTGCGCGGTTGATAAAAACGGGCAAAAAAAGTGCCAATTTCAAATAGTAAACAAATGGGTACAGCTAATAGTATTTGTGAAAATACGTCTGGAGGGGTAACAAACATAGCAACAGCAAATACCCCAACAATAATATATGGTCGCTTGTTTCGTAAACTTTTTGGTGTAGTTATTCCTGTCCAACAAAGCAAAATAATAGCAACTGGCACTTCGAAAGCAAATCCAAAGACAATAAAGAGTGTCATTACAAAATCAAGATACTTGGTAATATCAGTATTAATCGCCACATCGATCGGTGCGGTATGGATAAAGAAGTAAAACGCTAATGGAAACACAGCGAAGTAAGCAAATGCTATACCAAGATAAAAAAGAATCGTGCTTGATACAATTAACGGCATAACCAGACGTTTCTCATGTTGATATAACGCTGGGGCAATAAATCCCCAAATTTGATATAGCACATAAGGAATTGAAATAAAGATCGCCACTACAACTGTTAACTTAATTGGTGTGAAAAATGGCGCTGCAATATCCGTTGCTATCATATTACTGCCTTGTGGCAATTGACTCATAAGCGGATTTGCCACAATATGATAAATATCATTGGAAAAATAAAGCAAGCCAATTAATACCAGCAAAATACAGATAATACACCGCAAAAGCCGTGTTCTAAGTTCAACAAGATGTCCAATTAATGGTTGAGTAACGTTGTCTGTCATGGTGTATTTTTATCTGTACGAGTTTCAGTATCAATTTTCGTGGCCGAATCGATTTCTTTTTGTAAGGATTCAGTTACACGTTTTAAATCATCAATAGATTCTTGAATTTCGGGTGTAAGTGTTTTTAAACCACTTTGTTCGGCCTTTTTTAAGCTGGCTTGCAACTCTTGCAGTTTGAGCTCTTTATTCAGCTCTAATTGTACCGTAGCAGACATTCGGCGTAGCACTTTTATCCACCCTGTAACTGTTTTTATCGCAATGGGTAGCCGTTCTGGCCCTAAAACCACCAGACCAATAATTAAAACTAATAATAATTGACCAAAACTAATATCAAACACGGTTTACTCTTTTTTGCTCTGATTATTAGCATCAGATGAATCGATATTTTCAGATTTTTGTGAATTATCAGCATCTTTTTTATCGTCATCATCATTCATTGCTTTCTTAAAACCTTTAATTGATTCGCCAAGATCGGAGCCCAATGAACGTAATTTTTTTGTTCCAAATAACAATACAACAACCGCAATTAATATTAAAAGTTGAGGTAAGCTTGGCATCATGATAATTATCTCCGATGAGGTAAATAACCAAATTATACACGCAAATTATAATATTCCCAAGACAATCAGCTTAATGTGAAACCAATATAATAATACATAAAGCACACACTAACCCCATCATTTTATATAGATTCCGTTCGCGCTTTTTACTAAGCTGTAATTCTTGAGTAATTTGTATTAGTTGGGCACTCATTTGTTTACTGATTCGTTCGTAGTTATTTAATTTTTCGGGTAACTTTGGCAACATAGTTTGCCACGCGGGTAATGATTGCCAAGTTTGTTGTAGTATTTTTTTTGCGCTATATTTATCTTGATACCATTTTTCTAAAAATGGTTTTGCTGTTTTCCATAAATCTAGTTCAGGATAAAGCTGGCGACCTAGCCCTTCAATATAAAATAACGTTTTTTCAAGCAGAGTTAATTGGGGTTGAATATCCATGTCAAATTGGCGAGCAACTTGAAATAATTGTAACAAAATTTGTGAAAATGAAATTTGGGCAAGGGGTTTTGCAAATGCAGGTTCACAGACGTTACGCATTGCCATTTCAAGTGCTACAACATCAGTTGTTTCTGGCACCCAGCCTGATGTGATATAGAGTTGGGCTATTTTGCGATAATCTCGATTAAAAAAGGCTAAAAAGTTTTCAGCAAGATAACGTTGATCATCCTCAGTCAATATACCAATAATGGCACAATCAATGCCAATATAACGGGGGTTTTGTGGTTCGGTAATATCGACAAAAATATTACCGGGATGCATATCTGCATGGAAAAAGTTATCACGAAATAATTGGGTAAAAAATGCCTGAACACCTCGTTCTGCTAGTAATTTCATATTGACGTTATTTTGCTTAAGCTGCTCAATATTTGAGATAGGTATACCTTTAATTCGTTCTTCAACTAACACATTTTTTCGACAAAGGTCATGATATACATAAGGAATATATAAGATATCACTATTAATAAAATTATCGCGCAATCTAATCGTGTTGTAAGCTTCTTTTTGTAAATCTAACTCTTTTAATAGCGTGATTTCATAATCACGCACTATTTCAACAGCTCGCAATTTTTCGCCTGATTTTATGCGCTTGGTAAATTGTTTAGCTACCCAATACATTAAAAGTATATCAGCTTCAATAATAGGTAAAATATTAGGGCGTAATACTTTAATAATAACTTCAGCTTGGCTACGCTTTAATATTGCTGTATGGACTTGGGCAATCGATGCTGATGCTAATGGTTTTTCATCAAAATGGGAAAAATAATAATCTATTGTTTGACCTAATGCCGATTCAATAAGCTGTTTAGCAATTTGTCCATCAAAAGGAGCAACGTGATCTTGCAATTTGGTCAGCGAATCTGCAATGTGTTTAGGTAAAATATCGCGTCGAGTTGAAACCATCTGCCCAAACTTTACCCATACGGGGCCGAGCTCCTGTAGCGCTTGACGTAATCGCTCACCAATTTCTTGATGTTTAGCTTTGGGTCTAATCCAAAATAAACACTTTAAAACCAACCGTGGCCACCTTACTAAATGGTGTTTTGGTAACAATTCATCTAATCGATAAGCACGAAATATCGCAAGTATTTTATAAAGTCGAAAAAAGGTCATTATTTTTTATCGCATCAAAATTTAAAGCCAATATGTAAAGCTACAATGCCACCTGTCATGTTGTGGTATTTCACATCAACAAATCCTGCATCTTCCATCATTTTTTTCAGTGTATTTTGATCAGGATGCATTCGAATTGATTCGGCTAAATAGCGATAACTTTCAGAATCATTTGCCACAATTTTGCCCATTAACGGTAACATAGTAAATGAATATAAGTCGTAAGCTTTATTTAAAATCTGATATTGCGGTTTAGAAAACTCAAGGATTAATAAGCGCCCACCGGGTTTTAATACTCGCCATATAGAGCGTAAAGCCTTTTCTTTATCAGTGACATTGCGCAAGCCAAATGAGATGGTTATGCAATCAAAATAGTTATCCGCAAAGGGTAACTCCTCGGCATTAGCTTGTACATATTCGATATTTTTAAATAAGCCTTTGTCTCGTAGTTTATCTCGCCCAACTTTTAACATTGATTCGTTTATATCAGCTAAGACAACTAATCCGCTATCACCAACAAGTTGCGAGAATTTTGCCGTTAAATCACCTGTGCCACCTGCTAGATCTAAAACTTTTTGACCTTTACGCACACTGCTATACTCAATGGTGATTTTTTTCCAAATTCGGTGAATGCCAAATGACATAAGATCATTCATAACATCATATTTATCGGCAACAGAGTGAAATACTTCAGCAACACGTTTTACTTTTTCTTGTTTTGGAACTTGAGTGTAACCAAAATCAATTTTTTCTTGATTTGTATTGTCTTGTTTGTCAGAAGATTGAGACATAAAATTTACCTATCACAAATAATTGGCTTATTTTAGCATAAGCCATAATAAATGTGATGAACTAAATCAATAATGCTTCAATCTTCTTTGAAACAGTTTCAAAATATTCAAGTTGCGAGGATTGAGGATTTAAATCTTTTTCATGAATGACTAAATCAAAATGACAACTTTCTTTTAAGGCTCTTAAAACATCATTATTTTTTTTGAAAATTTGACTGTAATATTGTGCAAGTGTTTCAAAATCGATTGAAGTAAAAACAAGTTTATTTGATGTTTCAACGGCTTTTGCAATTCGTTCAACGTGTAACATTGCAATTTTCATATAATCGGATTCGCTCAAATAACGTTTATTATGTTGGATTGAAATTTCTCGTTCAATATAATTAATATAGCCATTGGGCACGTATTGAGTATTATAAATATTAGCAAATTGGAGTGGTAAGTCACAAAAACGACCTTGGCCAATAATAGCCACTTTTTTTACAAAAAAAGGTTTTGCTGCTTGTGCAATAAAATTCCAGTTTTTATATGGATTTTGGCGGATTTGTGTTGCACTAATGTTAATAAATTCTCGATTAGCATCAACAATAACGGCTGGGCAATCAAAATAGAACTTATGGTTATTAACATCTTGTGGCTCGCTAGTAAATACCACATTGGGCTTAATTTTATGCTCAGCAAGAATTTGTTTTACCCGATCGCTCCAATCTTGCCAACCATTTGGGTAAAACTCGATGCCAGCCTCATCAAGTACATGGATATGAATATTATGGCGATCTTTAAATGTTTCTTTTAACCATGAAAAGCGGTCACTTATTTGTGGTTGTTTTGGTAAACGGCTTTGATTAAATAGTTGCTTATCACGCGATGCTTCACATCCCAAAAAGATATGTAATACATCAACTTGGTTCATCGCTTTTTCAATTAGATAAATATGACCACAATGTAAAGGATAAAACTTCCCAAAAATTAAACCAACTTTATGCTTAAAAGTCATGACGCATACCAAAATATATAAAAACTAGTACAATTTACAGAAAAAAAAAGCAATTTCTAACCAAATGATGCTATTTGATATATTTTATCAATGAGTAAAATAGTTTTTTATCAATAACTCATTGATAGTAAAAATATTAATTTACTTATGTAAGTTCGATAATAAAACACCCGTTGCAACCGAAATATTTAATGCGGACATGTTATCATTGCCTTTTAGATGTACAACAATATTAGCGCTGTTAATTAGTTTCATATTAATTTGTTGAAATATGACTACCGTAACTTTTTTATTAAAATGGATTTGGTGCAATTCGCTGGATGTAATTGACTTTACTTGACAAGGTAATAGGGCAATAACTTGATAGCCATGTTGCTTAAGCATATCTATTGAGGCCACAAAATCATCACTTTTAATTGACTCAACAGCTTCAACGCCACCTTCAGCCACACGCATAGCAGCACCGCTATCAAGTAAATTTGTTTGGCGTAACATGACACCATTAACGCCATAAAAAGCGGCACTACGAATTAACCCACCAAGATTATGGGGATTATTGACATCATCAATCGCTAAAACACAATCATGATCTTTATCGCTATTGTTTTCTAGATAATCCAATAACGTAAGTGGTATACGTTTTTTAACAATTAAACATACGCCACCATGATGTTGCGTTTGGGTTATTTTACCAATCTGTTCGCTAGAGACTACATCATAACCTAAGCGTTGTTTAACGAGCCACTCAATTAACTCTTTAAATTGATAAGTCATCTCTTGAGTAATAAATAATTTAACAATTGCTGTGCGACGATGTTTGAATACTGCCTTACAACTATTTTCGCTATAAACTAACGTTTCTTCTTTACGTTGGCGATATCCATCATAACCAAAAGTTGGAGTTTGTTCATTTGTACGAAGCTTTTTTTGCCATGGTGATTCATTCTCAATAGGCAATTTAGATTGATTAAGATCAACAATAAAACTCTTTTTTGCAAATGCAGATTTATCATTTCTAGGTTTGAATGTTTCAATACGATCATGACGATCGCGTTTAGGTTTTACTTGAAATGAGTCATCTTTATTTTTCCAGCCAGTCGTTTTTTTAGTTGCTGAGCGAAAAGGCTTTTTAGATTCGCTATTTTTGGCATAAAAAATAGTAGGTTTGCTTTTTTCGGTATTATTGTTCATATCAATCTCATAATTAATTGGTTATCGAGTACGAATGGTTGGTGCTATTTTATCTAATACACCATTAACAAATTTATGGCTATCTGCAGCACCAAATGTTTTAGTTAAATCGATAGCTTCATTAATCACAACTTTATAAGGTACATCTTGACGTTTTATTAATTCATACAGTGCGATTCTAAGTATGGCTAATTCAACTTGGCCTAACTCATTAATCGAACGTTCAGTGAGATAAGGCGTCATTTTGTCATCTAATTCGCTGGTATTTTTGGCTACACCATTTAATAGCTCACGAAAATACTTAGCATCAACGCCTTTCATATCTTGTTCTGCAATAAAACTTGTCTCAACATCAGCAAGATCGTTTCTAGAAACTTGCCAAGAGTAAATGGCTTGTACTGCGCATTCTCTTGCTCGACGACGAGGATTAACTAATGCCACTAAATTACTCCTTAATTGCTTTAATAATATTTAGCATTTCCAGTGCAGTTAATGCCGCTTCAGCACCTTTGTTGCCAGCTTTTGTGCCTGCACGTTCAATAGCTTGTTCTATACTTTCGGTAGTTAAAATACCGAATCCAACTGGAATAGTGTTATCTAAACTTGCACTTAATAATCCTGAACTTGATTCACCAGCAACAAAATCAAAATGTGCCGTACTGCCACGAATAACCGTACCTAGCGCTACAATTGCATCATATTTCTTTGACTGTGCAGCAACTTTAGTAGCCAGTGGAATTTCATAAGCACCTGGAACCCAAATAACAGTAATATTTTTATCATCAACTTGTCCAATGCGTGTTAACGCATCAATTGCACCATTGACAAGGCTATCATTAATAAAATGATTAAATCGTGCTACTACAATTGCAACCTTAGCTTTTGGTGCAGCAACTTTACCTTCAATTGTTTGCATATTCATTCCTTATTGATTCTATTTTAAATGCCTTTTCACTCTTTTCTTAAGCGAAAAAATAATTGTTAAATTGTATCACGAATTAAAGACTTATCCTATTGGCAAATAGCGTTACGACTGAGTTTTATCCAAGATATTATTTAAAATAAATGAAAAAATTTAGCTATTGTAAATGTATTATTTATTAATTTTAAAATTAATCTAAATTTTGTTGTTATTTCACTCTTTAACTGTTAGTCATTATTTTAACTTATTTGGGCTTTAACATTTATATTTAAACATATGTACTTAATGTATATATCTACCTGAAAGTTTTTGCCAAGAAAAGTAATTTTATTTTTATCGCTTGCAAGCTATTTTGAAAAAATTACAATAGTACAATAAATTTATTTAATGATGGGGAAGTATTAGTGTACATTGACAATATTCGTAATGAGTTAAACCAAGCCATTGAGGTCTTAACTAGTTTCGTTTCCGATGATAAAAATCTTGAGCAGATTCAAAAAGCGGCTATCTTAATTGCCGATTCCTTTAAACAAGGCGGTAAAGTTTTATCATGTGGTAATGGCGGTTCTCATTGTGATGCGATGCATTTTGCTGAAGAGTTAACAGGCCGCTTTCGCGATAATCGCCCTGCTTACCCTGCAATTGCTATATCTGATGTAAGTCACATTTCCTGTGTGGGTAATGATTTTGGGTTTGATTTTATTTTTTCACGTTATATTGAAGGTGTAGGTCAAAAAGGTGATGTACTTTTAGGTATTTCAACCTCTGGGAACTCAACCAATGTGCTTAAAGCCATTGAGGCAGCAAAACAAAAAGGGATGAAAATCATTACATTAACCGGTAAAGATGGTGGGAAGATGAATGGGCTTGCCGATGTTGATATTCGTGTTCCGCATTTTGGCTATGCCGATCGTGTACAAGAAATCCACATTAAAGTAATTCATATTCTTATTCTTCTTATTGAAAAGGAAATGTCAAAATAATATGTGTGAATTATTGGGTATGAGCGCTAATGTGCCAACCGATATTTGTTTTAGTTTTAGTAGCCTAATTAAACGAGGTGGGGACACAGGTCCTCACAAAGATGGTTGGGGGATTACCTTTTATGAAGGAAAAGGTTGCCGAACATTTAAAGATCCTGAGCCTTGTAGCTATTCACCTATTGCTAAAATGGTAAAAGAATATCCCATTAAATCTAAAGCCGTGATTGCCCATATTCGACAAGCTAATCGCGGTGGTGTCGCACTGGAAAATACCCATCCGTTTACTCGTGAGCTTTGGGGTAAGAACTGGACTTTTGCCCATAATGGGCAATTAACTGATTACCAAAATTTAGATACAGGACTATTTCAACCTGTCGGCGAAACTGATAGTGAATATGCTTTTTGCTACTTAATAAATCAATTACACCAAAAATATTCGCAACAACCGACCGATGATCTTGAACTGTTTAAATATATTAAACAATGTGCCAATCAGTTAAGTCAACTTGGTATATTTAATATGTTGCTTTCTGATGGGCAATATGTATTTGCTTATTGTGCAACTAATTTACATTGGATAACCCGTAAAGCGCCATTTGGTAAAGCAAAATTAATTGATGAAGATGTTGAAATTGACTTTCAAAAACATACCACATCTAATGATGTAGTAACTATTATTTCAACAATGCCTTTAACTTCAAACGAAGTCTGGGCTAAATTAGATGTTAATGAAGCTATTTTATTTAGAAATGGAAAAATCAGCCAATCTTTCTTATCTTAATCACGGGGGGCATTTTTATAATTATCCTGACGTCAAAAAATCTACTAGCGTTAAGGCAATCCAAAGGGGGTTATGGTAAGTCGATTTGAAATAGCTATGCCATCAGATCGTAAAAGTATACTAGTTATTATTATTGTTTTTGCGTCAAAATATTTAGCAATTGCACCACAAGCTATGCTAAAACTTTACAGAAGAAATTAGCATCTACCTTACTCGTTCTTTCAAATAACTTTGGTAATCAGGAATTTCAATATCCACTTCTTGTGTAAATATTGGCGATTGTATTAATGCGTTAGCGGTAGCTTGATTTGTAGCAACCGGAATATTCCAAACTGTTGATAAACGTAAAAGCGCTTTAACATCGGGATCATGCGGTACAGCATTAAGTGGATCCCAAAAGAATATGAGAATATCGATTTTACCTTCTGCAATTAACGCCCCAATTTGCTGATCGCCCCCCATTGGTCCGCTAAGCATTGGCGTAATATTTAATCCTGTTTCTTTCTTGATTAATGTGCCTGTCGTACCTGTTCCACATAAATTATGATGAGAAAGCTCTTCACGATTTTTTTTGCACCAAGCTAATAAAGACTCTTTCAAATGATCGTGGGCAACTAAAGCAATGTTTTTTTTAGTTAGCAATTTGCGCGTGGTATTTAGCATCATTAATATCCTAATTTATTATTATCTTTGTTTGTTTTTAACAGAGTCTTAATTAAAGTGCAACAGATATTTAATCGATAAAAAATAATAAAAAAGGCACCAAAGTGCCTTTTTTATACTAAGAGACAATCAATTAGAATTGGTAAATTAAACCAAGAGCTACGGTGTCTTTAGTTGTACCTTTGATTTGCGATTTAGTAAATGCGCCATCTTCATATAAAGCACGACGAGCGCCAATATCATCTTTATCTAATAAATTGATCTTATAATCGATAATAGCTTGTAAGTTTTTGTTAAAGTCATAAGTTAACCCAACATCAACATACTTCGCTAAATCATTACCTTTAAGTCCTGCATCACTTGAATAACTAGATGCACCTTTAACTTTATGTTGAATATATGCAACAGATGGCGTTAAACGACCCACTTCAAAGTCAATACCATATTGCGCAACAAATTCATAACCTTTGGTTTTTAAGTCATTCGCACTATGTGTCGTTAATGCATTATCCCAACCATATTTTTGTTTACCTTGAATATATAATGCGGCTAAATAAAGGTTGTTATTATCATATTTAACACCTGCTGACCATGCTTTAGCATCCTTATGTCCACCAGTTTGAGCATAACCTGCTCCAACAGATAAACCTGTATCAAGCACATTCCAATCAACTACTGAACCCCAAGCTTCAGCGCTATCGCGTTTTTCACCATTACGATCATGTTTGATGAAATGGCGAGTAGAGCTATTATCACCATTATCCGCATATTGAACAGCAAAATTCAGACCGTTTACTAAGCCAAAAAAGTCTGAGTTACGATAAGTTGCAACAGCTTTGGTTCGTGCTGTTAGTGCATAAAGATCATTATCCGAAGCATCACCACCAAATTCCGGTAAAACATCAGTATATGACGTTAATGTTTTTAGCACACCATCATTACGACCGTAATCGAATGACCCAAAATCACCAAAGTTTAAACCAGCAAAAGCATAGCGAGTTTCGTTATCGGCATTTTCACCAGTTTTAG
This sequence comes from Gilliamella sp. Fer1-1, assembly GCF_001690825.1. NCBI lineage: Bacteria > Pseudomonadati > Pseudomonadota > Gammaproteobacteria > Orbales > Orbaceae > Gilliamella > Gilliamella sp. Fer1-1. The sequence continues at coordinate 23,786 of NZ_LZGX01000017.1, read as the reverse complement.
CTTCATATTCCCAACGACCATATCCTGTTACACTGTCAGTCACTTGAGTTTGACCAGACATACCTAAACGTGCTGTGGTTTTGTCACCTTCACCCGTTTGGTTATTACGATCAGTAATATAGTTTAAAGCATAAACTCGACCATAAAAGTCAACTTTATTGCTGTCTTTATTCCATACTTCAATAGAAGCGTTAGCTGTGCCTGCAATTAAGAGCGCAGGAATAGCGATTGCCAATAGATTACGTTTCATTTTTACCCTCTTAGGTATTTTATATTATTAAAGATGCAAATTACTTTGCTTTGGTTTAACAAATAACTGCTAATAATTAGCAATTATATTATTATTGTGATATCGATTTTCTTGTAATAGAACAGATTTTATTACCTATTTAACACTGGAAGTTAGATTAATTCTGCGAATTTTCGAATATTTTAATGTTTGTTATTATTTTTTTTAAACATAAAATGTTTTTTTAGCTAGAATGGTATTTATAAGGCGAAAAAAAAGGCACAATAAGTGCCTTTTTATAGATATCAAGAAGCAATTAGAATTGGTAAATTAAACCAACACCTAACACGTCTTTAGTACCTGGTTTAGTTGATTTTTTATAACGTTCATCATTTTCAGTATTCAACGCAGCACCAACATCTTTGCGATCTAATAAATTGAATTTATATTCAACAATTGCACTGAAGTTTTTGTTTAGATCGTAAGTTGCACCTAGAGATACATATTTAGCTACAGGTGAAGTGAACCCATGACCATGGTAACGAATATTATCTTCGACCATATGCGTTGAATCAGCCTTCATTTTATGTTCAACATAAGCTAAAGATGGAGTGATACGACCCACTTCTAAATCAATACCATATTGAGCTACTAATTCAAAACCTCTAACTTTGCCATCAGCAGTTTTATAATTACCTCTATGCGTCGGTCCATACACCACTACGTCTTTAAATTTAGATTGGAAATAGTTAGCAGCTAAATATAGATTATAATTATCGTATTTAAGACCGCCAGCCCAAGTGCTTTGACGATTATCACTGTTTGAAGTTTGAGCATAACCCGCACCAACAGTTAAACCTGAGTCAAAAATATTCCATTGAATATTTGCACCATAAGCTTCACGAGATTCACCTCTGATAGAATCTTGTTTACCAACTATTGAGCTAGTATTTGAGTTATCTCCGTTATCAGCATATTGTAATGCAAAGCTGATATCATCAGTGAAACCAAATAAGTTATTGTTACGGTAAGTTGCAACAGCTTTAGTACGCGCTGAAAGTACATGCCAATCGTTGTTTGCTGCATCACCACCAAATTGTGGTAATACGTCAGTGTAAGCTGTGATTGCTTTTAATACACCATCGTTACGACCGTAGTCAAATGAACCTGCATCACCAAAGTTTAAACCAGCGAATGCATAACGTACTTCGTTATCAGAATTTTTACCAGCTTTAGCTTCATATTCCCAACGACCGTAGCCAGTTATGCTATCAGTGATTTGAGTTTGACCTGACATGCCTAAACGAGCTGAAGTATCATCACCTTCGCCAACTTGAGCACGATCAGTAATATTGTTAGCTGCTTTTACTCGACCATAAAAGTCAACTTTATTACCATCTTTGTTCCATACTTCAATAGATGCATTTGCGCTAGCTGCTACTAAAAGCGCAGGAATAGCGATTGCTAATAGATTACGTTTCATTTTTTACCCTCATGGTTATTTTCTTAAAAAGACACCGTCCATAAGTTTAGTGTCAATTTTGTACAAATAATTATTCATCCAAAAAATAATATTTTTATCTATTATTTTTATTTACTTTTTACAGTAGTGTAAATTATGTATAAATTTTTTTTAAAATCAAGCGAACTTTTCATAAAAGGCGATGTCTAAGCGCAAAACTTAGTCTGCTTGATTGTTTTTTAAACAATTTGAGACTGAAATTTGTTGGCTTATAGTTCCACTAAATTGGTTATAACTCAATTAATTTAAAAATTTGCATTACGTGGTGTTCTTGGGAACGGGATCACATCACGCACATTTTGCACACCTGTTACATAAGCAATTAATCGTTCAAAACCAAGTCCAAAACCAGAATGTGGTACGGTACCATAACGACGCAAATCACGATACCACCAATAATCTTCTTTCTTAAGTCCCAATTCTTCCATGCGCTTATCTAACATATCTAAACGTTCTTCACGCTGAGAACCTCCGATAATTTCACCAATACCAGGCGCTAATACATCCATGGCCGCAACGGTTTTACCGTCATCGTTCATACGCATATAGAATGCTTTAATATCTTTCGGATAGTTTTTTACAACTACTGGTGCTTTAAAATGCTGTTCGGCTAAATAACGCTCATGTTCTGAGGCTAAGTCGATGCCCCAACTAACTGGATTTTCAAACTTAGCATCACAATTTTGTAAAATGGTTATAGCATCAGTATAGTCAACTTGGGCAAAATCAGCGTTGATAAAGTTTTCAAGGCGTGTTATTGCTTCTTTATCTACGTGCTGCGCGAAAAATTGCATGTCGTCAGCACGTTTTTCTAATACTGATTTAAACACATATTTCAGCATGTCTTCGGCAAGCTTAGCATTGTCATTTAGATCGGCGAATGCCACTTCAGGTTCCATCATCCAAAACTCCGCTAAATGACGAGTTGTGTTTGAGTTTTCAGCCCGAAATGTTGGACCAAATGTGTAAACTTTAGAAAGCGCACAAGCATAAGTTTCAGCATTTAACTGTCCAGAAACGGTTAAAAAAGCTTCTTTGCCAAAAAAGTCTTTATCAAAATCAATGTTACCATTATCTGATTTAGGCAGATTTAACATATCGAGTGTTGAAACTCGGAACATTTCTCCAGCCCCTTCAGTATCCGATGCGGTAATAATTGGGGTTGATAACCAATAAAAGCCACGCTCATCAAAAAATTGATGAATTGCTTGTGCAAGTGTATGGCGTACACGTGTTATCGCACCAACAATATTCGTTCTTGCTCGTAAGTGTGCGACTTCACGAAGATACTCAATTGAATGACGTTTAGCTGCCATTGGGTAAGTTTCAGGATCATCAACAAAGCCGTAAACTTCAACTTGTATGGCTTGTAATTCATATTTTTGACCTTGACCTGGTGATTCCACGACTTTACCTGTCACCTTAACTGAACATCCGGCAGTTAAGCGTAAGATATCTTGCTCATAATTAGGTAAATTATTTTCAATAACAGCTTGAATAGGATCAAAGCAAGAACCATCATAAACAGCTAAAAATGAAATACCGGCTTTAGAATCACGCCGAGTTCTTACCCAGCCTTGAACAGAAATAGTGCTACCAACAGCAATTCTGCCTTGTAACACATCAACAATAGGTGAAACTGAATTCATTTTAATTTTCCATCTCTACATTATTTAATGTTATATCTAAACTAATACTGGCATTTCCAGCCTTTTTAATGCCACTTACTACACACAAAATATCAAAAGTTTTTGTTAGGACGTGCTTTTATAAATTATTTCTAGTTGTTTATTTTTATGTTAAGTGAGATTATTGATTAATACTTAACACTGAACGTCCGTTTTAATTCATTAACGAAAGCTAAATCTTGAGAGATAGTCTTTCCAGGGCTATCGGATAATTTAGCGACTGACTGATTATTACATTCTGTCAATTTAATTACAATATTCAAAGCTTTAGTATTAAAATCTGGCGATGGAATATCGCAAGCTAAAAAACCACCTATACCAAAAGATAATTTTACACGATGATTAAAGTGTTGATAAATGCTAATCGCTTTATCAAAATTTAAGCTGTCTGAAAATACTAGCAATTTTGTTTTAGGATCAATGCCTAATTGTTGGTAATGCGCAATCGCTTTTTCACCCCATTTTATTGGATCACCTGAGTCATGCCGTAATCCTTGATAACAAGAGGCAAAATGGGAATCGAAGTCCTGTAAAAACGCATCCATAGTAATACAATCAGTTAAAGCAACACCTAAATCCTTGGTATACTCGTCTAGCCAAACTTGCAGTGCATTTTTTTGGCAATCTTCCAGATTTGAGCTTAGGCGCTGATGAGCTTGAAACCACTCGTGTGCTTGCGTTCCAACAGGAGTAAGCCCTAAACGATAAGCAAGTAAATAATTGCTAGTGCTATGAAAATTATTAAAATTATTTTTTAAATAACTAACAACCGCCTCTTGCACTGCAAACGAATAACGCCTACGTGTGCCAAAATCCATTAAGTTAAAGCCTGACATATCTATATTAGCTGTTTTTTTATCAAACAACGCCAATTTATCTTTTAGCCTTACTAAGGCTTCAGGAACACCAATATTGGGCGAGCGATCTTTGTGAACTATTTCACTAATGATCGCAAGTAATGGCACTTCCCATAAAATAACATCTAACCATTTACCTTCGATTCGAATAACCAGCAACCCATTGTCATTTTTAATTGTTAGTAATTCACTGTTAAAACGCCAGTTTTTTAACCAATTTAAGTAGTCCGATTTAAAAAACGAAATGCGAGATAAATAATCAAACTCGTTATCATTTAGTGATAATGATTCCATCAATTTGACTTGATTCTTTATCTCATTAACATATTGTCCTAATAAATCATCGCTACGGCAGCGAAACTCGGCAACAACTGTTGCATTTGGGTAGTGATGAAAGACAGCTTGTTGCATATGCAACTTATAAGCATCAGTATCTAGTATTGATGTAATTATCGCTGGTAACATGTAAATTGACTGCTATTACTTTAAAGAAAATTCTTAAGATTATAGCAGAATAATAATGAAGATATAGATTAATTATGTAATAAGATTGTTTTTAATCCGCTATAATGCTAATTAGCACAGCATATAATTTGAGTACAAACCAAAAGGTCATCATAACATGAATACAAAAACACCTGAATTGCAACCTATTGCCAAAAATCGGCTTGATTATAAAGTGCCCGATTTTACCATTACCGATATTGATCTTGATTTTGATTTAGCACCAGAAATAACAACAGTAACCGCTCGTAGCCGTGTGCTTCAAAAAAATAATCAAGCGAATGATTTAATTTTAGACGGTGAAGATCTTAAGTTGATATCGGTGAATATTAATGAGCAACCATGGCATGATTATCAACTCACTAAAACAGGATTAGTTATTCAAAATGTTCCTACAGAATTTACTTTAACTATTGTTAATGAAATCAAACCAATTGATAATACTGCACTGGAAGGTTTATATGTATCAGGCGATGCGCTTTGTACCCAATGCGAAGCGGAAGGATTTCGCCATATAACCTATTATCTTGACCGGCCTGATGTGCTTGCACGTTTTTCAACGCGTATTACAGCGAATAAACAATGCTACCCTTTCCTACTTTCTAACGGTAACCGTATTGCACAAGGCGAACTTGCCGATGGGCGCCATTGGGTTCAGTGGCAAGATCCTTTTCCTAAACCTGCCTACTTATTTGCGCTCGTTGCTGGTGATTTTGATATTTTAAAAGACCAATTTATCACACAATCAAAACGGAAAGTGGATTTAGAAATTTATGTTGATAAAGGTAACTTAGATCGTTCGCACTGGGCGATGACAAGCTTAAAAAATGCCATGCGTTGGGACGAAACGCGTTTTGGGCTTGAATATGATCTAGATATTTTTATGATTGTTGCTGTTGATTTTTTCAATATGGGAGCAATGGAAAACAAAGGTTTAAATATCTTTAACTCAAAATATGTGCTTGCCAAACCTCAAACGGCAACAGATGATGACTACCTAGGCATTGAAGGTGTGATTGGTCATGAGTATTTTCACAATTGGACAGGCAATCGAGTTACTTGTCGTGATTGGTTCCAACTCAGCTTAAAAGAAGGATTAACCGTCTTTCGGGATCAGGAATTTAGCGCTGATATGGGGTCATGTGCAATAAAACGTATTGAAGATGTCAAACTTTTACGTACCGTGCAATTTGCTGAAGATGCCAGCCCAATGTCTCATCCGATTCGCCCAGATCAAGTTATTGAAATGAATAACTTTTATACGGTAACTGTATATGAAAAAGGGGCTGAAGTTATCCGTATGATGCACACCTTACTAGGGGAGGACAAATTCCAAGCGGGAATGAAACTCTATTTTAAACGCCATGATGGTTGTGCAGCAACTTGTGATGATTTTGTGGCTGCCATGCAAGATGCCTCGGGTATTGATTTAACCCAGTTTAAATTATGGTACAGTCAATCTGGTACACCAGAGCTAACCGTCACCGATAATTATGATGAAACAAAACAACAATATTCCCTGACAGTAGAACAATGTACACCTGCAACTCAAGATCAGGCACAAAAACAAGCACTGCATATTCCACTTAATATCGAGTTATATCGGCATAATGGTGATATAATTGCATTACAATACCAAGGCAAACCTATTCACCACATTTTAAATTTAACGCAGAGCAAACAACAATTTATTTTTGATAATGTGGCTGAAAAACCAATTATTTCATTATTACGTGATTTTTCAGCACCTGTTAAGTTAGCTTATGATTATCAAGATAATGATCTTATATTCCTAATGCAACATGCGACTAATGCCTTTAGCCGTTATGATGCTGCTCAAATGCTATTAGCAAAATATGTTCGTTTAAATGTAAAAAATTATCAGGAAAATCAAAAGTTAACCCTACCTGATACTGTATTAGATGCCTTTAGATCTGTATTATTATCAGAAAATACCGATCCTTTCCTTATTGCCTTAATATTAACCTTACCATCTGAAAACGAGTTGGCGAATTTATTTACTGTGGTTGATCCTATTGCTATTTACCAAGTTCGCCACTTTTTATTAACACGTTTTGCTAATGAGCTTAACGATGAATTAGGTGCAATCTATAACAACAATAAAACCCCACAATATCAGATCGAACATAACGATATTGCTAAACGGTCACTTAAAAACTGTTGTTTAACTTTATTAGCCTATGCGGATGATAATTCGCGCGCTAATACACTAGTTAGTCAGCAATATCATCAAGCAAATAATATGACTGATTGTTTAGCAGCCTTAAATGTGGCGGTAAAAGCGGAACTTAATTGTCGAATTGAATTATTAGCTGACTTTGATAACAAATGGCACCAAGATGGACTAGTTATGGATAAGTGGTTAGCGTTAAACGCAACAAGCCCAGACAAAAACGTCCTTGTTACAGTGAAAAAGTTGCTTACCCACCGCTCATTTTCACTGAGTAATCCAAACCGAATTCGTGCATTAATTGGTGCCTTTGTCAATAACAATCCTGTCGCATTTCATGCGCAAGATGGTAGTGGTTATCAATTTCTAGTTGAAATACTCACTGAATTAAATCAGAAAAATCCACAAGTATCGGCGCGATTAATCGATCCCCTTATTCGATTTAAACGTTATGACGAAAAACGCCAACTACAAATGCGAAAAGCGCTTGAAACATTGCTTAAAATTGAAAATTTATCTAAAGATCTATATGAAAAAATTAGCAAAGCTTTAGAGGAATAAGTTGCAAAATATCATCCTGTTACAGTGTTTCAGGATGATATAAAGCTAATGCTAAATCAAATTGTTATACTAAAATGCATAGTTTCCTGAAACTTTTTTACAACTATTTTAATGAGTTTTAAATAATGACTATACAAGAAATCACGCCAATTGAGCTTATAAACAAATTAAACCAGCAAGATAAACTATTTTTGCTTGATGTGCGTGAAGCCAATGAAGTGGCTATTTGCGGTATTCACAACGCAATTCATATCCCAATGAATACTATCCCATTATATCTAGATAAAATTCCAGATGAAATTGATATTGTAATTTATTGCCATCACGGCAGGCGTAGTTTAGCTGTTGCCCATTTTTTAGTAGAAAATGGCTTCGATCCTAACAGGCTATATAACCTTGCAGGTGGGATTGATGCTTGGGCTGTAATGATTGATAAACAAATGCCAAGATATTAAAGCCCCCGTTATCAAACGAGCTTGATTTAGTTATCGTTTATTATTGATGCATAATTCTAATAACTATTTGATTATGCGTTTAATAGATTTCTTTATTCACAAATATCAAGTAAAATAAGCGAAATTATACTAATTTAGTAGTCTAGGAAGTCACTGTGGCGAGCGAATTACCGAAAAATCTGGTCGAAATTCATGACATGTCTTTTTATCGTGGAACGCGACCTATTTATAAAAATATGAGTTTGAATGTCCCTAAAGGTAAAGTGACGGCAATCATGGGACCTTCAGGAATTGGCAAAACCACACTACTACGGCTTATTGGGGGGCAATTAAAACCTCAGTCAGGACAAATTTTATTTGATGGTGAAGACATCCCTTGCATGTCTCGATCTAGACTTTATGAAGTCCGCAAACGTATGAGTATGTTATTTCAATCAGGTGCATTATTTACTGATTTATCTGTATTTGATAATGTGGCTTATCCGTTACGTGAACACCTTAACTTACCTGAGCCTGTGTTGCATAATTTAGTTTTAATGAAGCTACAAGCTGTTGGATTGCGTGGTGCTGCGCATATGATGCCATCGGAATTATCTGGAGGAATGGCAAGGCGTGCGGCTTTGGCGCGTGCTATTGCACTTGATCCTGATTTAATTATGTTTGATGAACCTTTTGCTGGACAAGATCCTATATCAATGGGAGTTATAGTTAAACTTATCGCTGAAATTAACCAATCATTAGGATTAACCTGCATTGTTGTTAGCCACGATGTAAACGAAGTGCTCAGTATTGCTGATTACGCTTATATTGTTGCTGAACAACATATTATTGCCGGTGGCACATCACAACAATTACGTGATAATGACGATTTACGAGTTAAACAATTCCTTGATGGATTGGCAGATGGTCCTGTGCCTTTTCATTATCCTGCTGATGATTATAAATTAGACCTAAGCAGAGGTATAAAATAATGTTGAATTTATTAGCAAAATTAGGGCAATGTTTTATCAATATTATTTCGATGATTGGCCGTTCTGGCGTTATGCTTTTTGGTGCATTAATTGGTAAACCACAATTTAATAAACAATTTCCATTATTAGTCAAACAATTTTACTTTGTTGGCGTTCAATCACTAACGATTATTATGGTTTCTGGCCTTTTTATTGGCATGGTACTTGCCTTACAAGGCTACTTTATATTAACTACGTTTGGTGCCGAAGCAAGCCTTGGAATGATGGTCGCACTTGCCTTACTTCGTGAACTCGGCCCTGTTGTTGCAGGCTTGCTGTTTGCAGGCCGTGCGGGTTCAGCATTAACGGCTGAAATAGGTTTAATGAAAGCAACTGAACAGTTATCAAGCATGGAAATGATGGCGATTGATCCATTACGACGTATTATTGCTCCACGTTTTTGGGCTGGTTTTTTTAGTATGCCGTTTTTAACAGCAATTTTTGTCACAGTCGGCATTTTAGGTGGTGCACTTGTTGGTGTTGATTGGAAAGGGATTGATTCAGGCTTTTTTTGGTCATCCATTCAAAGTAGTGTTAATTGGTGGCATGATTTGGGCAATTGTTTTGTAAAAAGCTTTGTATTTGCTATCGCTAGCACTTGGATTGCACTTTTTAATGGTTATGATTGTGTACCAACATCAGAAGGCATTAGTCGAGCAACAACGAATACTGTTGTTTATTCATCATTAGTTATTTTGGGGTTAGATTTTATTTTAACCGCATTAATGTTTAGTCATTGAGGTCATTAAACATGAGTCGTAAAATTGAAATTACAGTAGGATTATTCATGGTGCTGGTCATTTGTTCAGTGCTATTTTTATGCTTTAGAGTCGCTGATCCAACATCATTTGCTAGCCATAATTCCTTTCGGGTTTATGCTGTATTTGATAACATCGGTGGGTTAAAAGTTCGATCGCCTATCAAGATCGGTGGTGTAGTGATTGGGCGAGTTAGTGATATTTCGTTAAGTTCGCCAAATAACGATGAGTACAAGCCGTATGTAGCTATGGATATAGATACTCAGTATAACAAAATTCCAAGTTCAAGTTCTCTTGCCATTAAGACATCTGGAATACTCGGCGAACAGTATATTGATATCAATATAGGTGTTGATAGAGAAACGGAATTAAGTATTGACTCACTAGACGTTGATCCAGATATTTTGGCTAAGGCAGAAAAAAATAAAACTCCACCATACTTAGTTGAAGGTTTTGTTGTGCACAACACAACGCCTGCAATTGTTTTAGAAGATCTTATTGGTAAATTTCTTTACAGCATAGGTGGTTCATCAGATAAAGACAAAGATGATAAAGATAAAAAACAAGATATAAATGAAAACTAAGGAGTTAACATGTTAAACAAATTTAAAACAACCCTTTTTTTAGCATTAGCTTTATTGTTTAGTGCTAATACATTCGCGGAAAATGATCCCTATAAAGAGATGCAAGTAGCCGCCGATAAAATTTTTACCACAATGCAGTCGCAATCATCGGTGATTAAATCAAATCCAAACAAACTTAAAGACATTGTTAGACAAGATTTATTACCTTATGTACAAGTAAAATACGCTGGTGCGTTAATTTTAGGGAACTACTACAAAAGTGCAAGCGAAGCGCAGCGAACAGCCTATTTTGATGCTTTTGAAAACTATTTAGTACAAACTTTTGCACAAGCGCTTTCAATGTATAATGGTCAACAATATCAAGTTGAGGCAGCAAAAGATTTAACGGGGAAAAATCTTATTTCTATTCGTGTACTCTTAATCCAACCAAACCAAGGTCAACCTTTACGCATTGATTTTCAATGGCGTAAAAACACTGTAACTGGCGAATGGAAAGCCTATGATTTAGTTGCCGAAGGTGTAAGCATGATCAGCACTAAACAAAATGAATGGTCATCAATTTTACGTCAAGGTGGTATTGATGCATTGACGAAACAATTAACCGAGCTTTCAAATCGCAAGATTGATCCAAATACGAAACCAAAAGGCTAGTTTAAAATGTCGCGAATCACAACAGAAAAACAACAAGATGTATTGTGTTTATTTGGTGAGCTAGATGTTCACTCATTAAACGATCTGTGGTCTACACAAAATACCATATTAAATGGTGTAAAACACATTGATGTAGGGCAACTTACTCGTGTTGATTCTTCAGGACTCGCGACTTTAGTTTATTTTTGCAATAAATATAACGTAGGGCTTAAAGGCATTAATCCTCAGTTACAAACATTATTGACGCTGTATGATCTACAACAGGTAATTAACAGCTAGCACATTAGCTTTTTATACAGAACGCCTAATCACCTGAAAGTTTTTTGACAAAAAATAATCCCGATAATTTATATTAGTGATGAGAATGAAGAATGGATAAACAAGAAATTATAGATAAATTAAAAAGTTCACTTGAGCTTGATGATGTACATGTGCTGACCGATGATGGTAGTCATTTTCAAGTTATTGCAGTAGGTGAATTATTTGCTGATTTAAATCGAGTAAAAAAACAACAAGCTATTTATGCCCCTTTGGCAGAATTTATTAATGATAACCGCATTCATGCACTTTCTATAAAAACCTATACTCCCACTGAGTGGCAACGTGAACGTAAGCTTATGGGATTATAAGTATTCCCTTGCATGAAATTCTCTTGAATTATTCACCTTTGCCATCATATTATGTTCTATTAATAGACAACACCATTTGTATAAAGGTATCTCAACATGACTAATCCATTACTAACAGATGTACCATTACCGCTTTTTTCTCAAATTAAACCTGAACATGTCTTACCTGCCATACAAGAGGCGCTAAAAAATTGTCGAAATACTATTGAAACTGTACTTAAACAAAATAGTAAATATACTTGGGATAATTTGATCCAGCCCATTGATGAAGTAGACGAAAAATTTAGTCGAGCTTGGTCTCCTGTTAGCCATCTTAATTCAGTTAAAAATAGCTCAGAATTACGTGAAGCCTATGAAGCTTGTCTACCCTTACTTTCTGAGTACGGTACATGGGTTGGGCAACATAAGCCTTTATATCAGGCCTATAAACAACTCAAAGAAAGCGAACAATACGCAACGTTAAGCAAAGCACAGAAAAAAGTTATTGATAATGCATTACGTGATTTTGAATTATCCGGAATTGGTTTACCTGATGATAAACAAAAACGCTACGGTGAAATTGTCGCAAAATTATCAGAATTATCATCAAAATATAGTAATAATGTACTAGATGCGACTATGGGTTGGTCAAAACTAATTACTGATATCAAAGAGCTGTCTGGTATGCCTGAAAGTGCGCTTGCAGCAGCACAAGAACAAGCTAAAATTAAAGGCAAAGAGGGGTGGTTGCTGACATTGGATATACCAAGTTATCTTCCTGTGATGACTTATTGTGATAATCGTGATTTACGGTTTGAGCTTTACCAAGCTTATAACACGCGTGCATCCGACCAAGGACCAAATGCGGGTAAATGGGATAATACAGAGATCATTAAGCAAATTCTGGACCTACGTTACGAGCTAGCACAATTATTAGGTTTCAAGACTTATGCAGACAAATCACTGGCAACAAAAATGGCTAAATCCACAACGCAAGTCATCGAGTTTTTAAGCGATTTAGCAATTAAGGCCAAGCCACAAGGTGAAAAAGAGCTAGCTGAACTAAAACGCTATGCGTATGAATTTTTTGGTGCCAGTGATATTAAACCATGGGATATTGCTTATTATAGTGAAAAGCAAAAACAGTATTTATATACTATTAATGATGAAGAGTTACGGCCTTATTTTCCGCAGCAACGAGTAATTAATGGTTTATTTGAAGTAGTACATCGTATTTTCGGTATTACAGCCAAAGAGCGAAAAGGCGTTGAAGTTTGGGATCCAGAAGTCAAATTTTATGATCTTTATGCTGCTAATGGCGAATTAAAAGGTAGCTTCTATCTTGATTTATATGCACGTGAACACAAGCGAGGTGGTGCTTGGATGGATGATTGTATTGGTCGCATGCGTTTTGCGGATGGTCATATACAAAAACCTGTTGCTTATTTAACTTGTAACTTCAATCGCCCAATTGGAGATAAACCAGCACTGTTTACTCATGACGAAGTCACCACATTATTCCATGAATTCGGCCACGGATTACACCATATGTTAACCGAAATTGATGTTTCATCAGTAGCTGGTATTAATGGCGTGCCGTGGGATGCTGTTGAGTTGCCAAGCCAATTTTTAGAAAACTGGTGCTGGCAACCTGAAGCGCTCGCATTTATATCCGGTCATTATCAAACAGGTGAACCATTACCCGCAGAAATGCTAGAAAAGATGCTAGAAGCTAAAAATTATCAAGCTGCGTTATTTATTTTACGGCAATTGGAATTCGGTCTTTTTGATTTTAAATTACATACGCAAAAAGATCTCGATATTTTAAACACATTAGCTGAAGTCAGAAAACAAGTTGCTGTTGTTCCTACTGTTGAATGGGGACGCTTTCCTCATGCTTTTAGCCATATTTTTGCTGGGGGGTATGCGGCAGGTTATTATAGTTACTTATGGGCAGAAGTTTTATCTGCTGATGCATTTTCACGTTTTGAAGAAGAAGGTATCTTCAATGCGAAAACAGGTAATGCATTTCTTGACAATATATTGTCACAAGGCGGTAGCGATGAACCAATGATGCTATTTAAAAACTTCCGAGGTCGCGAACCTCAACTTGATGCGCTACTTCGTCACTATGGTATCAAGTAGTTCTAACTTAGCTCAGTTAACACAATTAGCTGAGCAATGGTTATTAGCCCATGCCGATCTTCCGTTTACGCTAGTTACCCAAAATAATCGACTTGAGTTACAAAAAACAGACGAACCAAAATTAGGCTCTATCTGTGTTAATTTTGTTTCTGGCGCGATGGCTCATCGTCGCCAATTTGGCGGTGGTCGTGGCGAGGCAATCGCTAAAGCAGTAGGTGTAAAAGGTGAGTATTTACCCTCAGTTATTGATGCAACTGCGGGACTTGGTCGTGATGCCTTTGTTTTAGCATCTATTGGTTGTCATGTCACTATGTTTGAGCGGCATCCTGTCGCTGCCGCATTATTAAGCGATGGTTTACAACGTGCCTACCAAGATCTCGATATAGGTCACTGGATTGAGCAACATTTACACTTAATTTATGATTCAAGCATTGAGGGATTGAGGGCTTACCCTGAAAAACCAGATGTTGTTTATCTTGATCCGATGTTTCCACATCGGCAAAAAAGTGCGCTTGTCAAAAAAGAGATGCGCATTTTTCAACAGCTAGTTGGTAGTGATAGTGATGCTGATAGTTTATTAGCACCAGCAAGGCAATTAGCCCGGAAACGAGTTGTGGTAAAACGACCTGATTATGCGCCATTTTTAGCTAACCAAAAGCCAACAGCTGAAATTAAAACTAAAAATCACCGTTTTGATATCTATACACCTTTAAAGTAATAGGGAATATTTTTAAATTATGCGATTAGATAAATTTCTTGCTCATCATTTAGGCGCCAGTCGTACTATTGTAAACAAAGAACTCAAAGCTAAAAAAGTGACTGTCGATGGTGAGATTATCAAATCAGGTGCGTATCAATTATCGCCAGATCAATTAGTTGAATATGATGGTTATCAAATTGAACAAGTGGCCAGCCAACGCTATTTTATGCTCAATAAACCGCAAGGCTATGTTTGTTCGACCAATGATCCCGATCATCCAACAATTCTTTATTTTATTGATGAGCCGATGCCTGAAAAATTACATGCAGCAGGAAGGCTTGATCTTGATACTACAGGGCTTGTTTTGCTTACAGATGATGGCAAGTGGTCACACCGAATTACATCCCCTAAACATCATTGTGAAAAAATTTATGTAGTCACCGTTGAACAACCATTAAAAGTTGAGCTCATTGATATATTTAAAAAAGGCATTCAACTGAAAAGTGAAAAGTCACCCACTAAACCTGCAAAACTAACCATTATTGATGATTTTCATGCTGAATTAATCATTAGCGAAGGTCGCTATCATCAAGTAAAACGGATGTTTGCAGCGGTTAATAATCACGTAATTGCGTTGCATCGAAAACAAATCGGTAACGTGATTATTGATATACCGGAGGGAGAATATCGACCATTGACTCAAGATGAAATTCATTCTTTTAGCTAATATCAATTGTCGCAATGATAAGTCGTTAAGATGAGGCATTCTATTTATATTTATAGATACTTTAAAGCTAGCCACACCGCAAAAATTAAGCTTGTCCTTAATTAAATTTTATATAAAAGCCGTAAAAAGGAACGATTTGTGCAAAACCAAAACACACAGGTAGAAATAAAAATATCTAAAAAAGCGCTGATTTTTATCCTTGGTTTACTCTCTATGCTTATGCCATTATCTATAGATATGTATTTACCAAGTATGCCAACTATTGCGCACAACTTTAATGTAGCCGATACAGCTGTACAACTCACTATTAGCTGCTATTTACTAGGCTTCTCCGTTGGGCAACTTTTATTTGGGCCGCTTACTGATAGTTATGGGCGACGCAACGTTTTAATTTTTGGCCTAATTATGTTTATAGGCGCGGCATTAAGCTGTGCAATTGCTACCAATATTAATCAATTAATTACCGCTCGCTTTTTTCATGGTATTGCGGCTGCGGCAACCACAATAGTCATTAATGCGTTAATGAAAGATATTTATCGTGATCGTGATGAATTTTCTAAAATGATGTCCTTTGTCATGCTGATATCCAATGTTGCTCCATTACTGGCGCCGATTATCGGTGGATTTATTTTATATTGGTTTAATTGGCGAGCCAATTTTTACACTATCTGCTTAATTGCTCTCGCTTGCTTTGGTTTAGTTGTCACCAATATCCCTGAAACACTCGCAAAAGCCAAACGAGATCGGTTTAGCTTAGTTCGTATTTTAAGCAATTTTATTATGCTGTTTCGACACCGCCAAGCACTCACTTATATGATGATAGGCGCATTTTCAGGGGCGGGGTTATTCTCTTTTTTAAGCTTAGGTCCCTTTGTTTATATGAATTTACATGGCGTTGCATCCACTAATTTTGGTTATTACTTTGCACTCAATATTATTGTTATGATATTGATGAATACCGTAAATAGCCGTTTTGTTAAACGTGTTGGTTCGATTAAAATGATGCAGTTAGGGCTTTTTATCCAATTTACTATGGCAACAAGCCTTCTTGTTGTCAGTCTATTTAATCTAGGGTTTACCTGCCTAGTTATTTGTATTGCTGGTTATATTGGTTGTATGTCAACCATTGGAGGCAATAGCATGGCGATTATTTTAGATCTTCATCAGCATATTGCCGGTACAGCTTCTTCTTTAGCAGGTACAATTCGCTTTGCAGTGGCTGGCGCAATGGGTTTATCATTATCAATGTTAGCATCAACGCATTCGACTGTAAGAGAAACGGTAAATAACTCGACCGAATGGTTAATGGTTGGCTCTATGGTGTTATGTAATTTTCTTGCTGTTAGCTTATTTTTGTGTGCCAAAAACCAAAAAAGGAAAAATCATGATTTACCAATTAGGTGATTTACATCCGCAAATTCATCAACATTGTTTTATTGCAAAATCAGCTGAAATAATTGGTAATGTAACTTTAGAGCAAGGTGTTTCGATCTGGTTTAATACTGTTTTACGTGGCGATATCGCGCCTATTCATATTGGTCAAAATAGTAATGTGCAAGATAATTGCACTGTACATGTTGAAACAGGTACCCCTTGTATTGTTGGTGAAAATGTAACAATTGGTCACAATGTTATTCTTCATAGCTGTATTATTGAAGATAATGTATTAATTGGTATGGGAAGTACTATTTTAAATGATGCGAAAATAGCTAAAAATTGCATAGTGGGCGCTAACTCATTAGTCACACGCACGCTTCCTTATAGTGAAGGTTGTTTAATTATCGGTTCGCCAGCAAAAATTATTCGTAAACTGACTGAAAACGAAATTGAAGGCAATATAAACAATGCAAAAAGTTACGTGCAAAATAGCAAACGATTTAGTGAAAATCTATTTCCTATAAATCGATAGTAACTACAATAAATGATGTTTTATATTTCATTCGCTCTGTGACATAGCGCAATTTATGGTAAAATGCCAGCAATTTTAATAGCGATAGTTTTTTAGGTACTTGTTTGAAAAAGCCCAAAATGACAAGAAAGCAGATTATTACTCAATTCATTTTGCTTGCAATACTAGGTTTATCTGTTTGTTTATTTTTATCTCTGTTTACTTACGATCCCGCTGACCCTGGCTGGTCTCGTACTGCTTGGCACTATCCTATTAGCAATTTTGGCGGTTATCTTGGCGCATATGCCAGCGACATTTTTTTCCAATTTTTAGGGTTTATCGCTTATAGCATCCCTTTTATTACTATTTTTATTTGTTTACAACTCATAGTTCATTTTTATAAACATGCCAATGATCCCATTAATTATTTTAGTCTTTCATTTAGAATTATTGGTGTTTTGGCATTTATCTTCAGTTCGACGGGTTTTTTTGCTTTAAATATTCGTGATGCAGAACAATTTGAAGCAGGTGGTTATCTTGGGGCAATAGTCATTGAAAGCCTTCTACCCATTATAAATAACTTAACTTTATCATTAACTCTTCTTGGAACTTGCTTAGCCTGTATAACATTATTAACTGGATTTTCGTGGTTGAATCTAATGGAAAAATTAGGTGCTTTTGTCATGATTTTACTGTTACCTATTAGATGGTTAATCAAGGCTTGTACAACAAATAACATTGAACAGACTGCGTTAAAACAAGAAAAAAATATTATACGATCTGATGATGTAACAAAAGAACCTCAATTTACAATACCTTGTGATAACAAAGGTGATAACACCGAAATTATTTCACCAAGTTATTCTGTTAATAATGAAATACCTCAAGAGCAGGCATCAAATACTCTTATTTTTGCTGATGAAAATGAAAAGATTTTAATCAAAACGACCGAAGAATTAATTAAAACCAAAGATTCTTTGCAATTATCACAGGTAACAACACCCCAAGCCGTTGATAATCCACCTAGGAAAGAACTCGACCCAGAGGAAATTTTGTCTCGTCTTGAATCAATTATTCAAAACATAAATGGAGATAAAGCAACTCCAGATCAAGAACAGGCTTTATCTTCTTCAATGGCGCAAATAAAGCAGGTGATCCAAACGCAAAAATCTGAAGAAAAACTATCATTTGAACAATCAGATAAGTACACAATATCAGATGCACCAAGTAAACCTTTATTTACTTCGGTAGACAATAAACATGAAATTAAATTCAATAATGAAAAGGGTTCATTTGAACCCGCTCTAGATATTTCAATAATGAAAACCATTGAAACTGAGCAGCCATTGATGCAAGAGCCTGATGCTATTATAAACACAGCTACCATACAAGAGATAGCAGATGAAAAAACTGAAACGCAAACAGGCGTAAAATTAGAAGTAGAACAACTTGAATATGTTGATACTGAAGCATTAAAAAAAGCTAATCCAATCATTGATGATATTTATCCTGAAGAGATAGCTCAAGATGATCAAGATTATCATTCCTCAGAAAATGATGAGGCTAGTTTAATTCATCCATTATTGAGACGTAATGATAAACCATTGCCAAAACCAACTACGCCACTACCTTCGCTAAACTTATTAACAGCGCCTCCAACGGCAAGAATTGAGGTGGATCATGTGGCCTTAAACGCTATGTCAGAATTGATTGAAAAAAGTTTGTCTGATTACCGAGTAAAAGCCAAAGTTGTTGATTATATGCCTGGGCCTGTGATTACTCGTTTCGAAATTGAGCTTGCACCAGGCATTAAAGCTGCTAGGATTTCAACACTAGATCGTGACTTAGCACGATCATTATCCATGCCATCGGTTCGTGTAGTTGAAGTTATTCCGGGCAAACCGTATGTTGGCATTGAATTACCCAATAAGAATCGTCAAACAGTTTATTTTAGGGAAGTATTAGACAGTCCTCAATTCAAAGATGCTCAATCACCATTAACAATCGTATTAGGTAAAGATATCTCTGGGCAATCAGTGGTTGCTGATTTAGCTAAGATGCCGCACTTATTAGTTGCCGGTACTACTGGTTCGGGTAAATCAGTTGGTGTTAATGCAATGATTTTAAGTATTTTATATAAATCGCAACCTGAAGATGTGCGGTTTATTATGATCGATCCCAAAATGCTTGAGCTCTCTATTTATGAAGGAATACCACACTTATTAACTCAAGTCGTTACTGACATGAAAGACGCTACCAATGCACTTAATTGGTGTGTAAATGAAATGGAACGTCGTTATCGTCTAATGTCAGCGTTAGGAGTGCGAAATATTGCTGGTTACAATGAAAAAATTAAACAAGCTGATGAAATGGGTAGACCAATTCCTGATCCTCTTTGGAAGCCAACCGATAGTATGGATCTTAATATGCCAACACTCGATAAATTACCCTATATTGTCGTGATGGTTGATGAGTTTGCCGACCTTATCATGGCAGTGGGTAAAAAGGTAGAAGAGTTAATCGCAAGGCTTGCACAAAAAGCCAGAGCGGCGGGTATCCATCTTGTCTTAGCGACACAACGCCCGTCGGTTGATGTGATTACTGGTTTAATTAAAGCTAATATTCCTACACGTATTGCATTTACGGTATCAAGCAAGATCGACTCTCGAACGATCTTAGATCAAATGGGTGCGGAATCGCTGCTTGGTATGGGGGATATGCTTTATTTAGCCCCTAATAGCTCAATTCCAATACGAGTACATGGAGCCTTCGTCCGTGATGAAGAAGTTCATGCTGTAGTTCAAGACTGGAAGGCACGAGGTGCACCAAAATATATTGAAAATGTAACCGTTTCAAGTGGTGATAACGATGGCAATAATTCAGAGAGTATCGATGAAGAACTCGACCCTATTTTTGACCAAGTGGTCGAATTTGTTATCGAAACTCGCCGAGCCTCTATATCTAGCGTGCAACGAAAATTCAGAATTGGTTATAATCGAGCAGCAAGAATTGTTGAGCAAATGGAGATTGAAGGCATTATTAGTGCTCCAGCGCATAACGGTAATCGAGAAGTATTAGCAGTTAAAACCAGTGAATATTGATCTTTATTTAAGATGCTAATTTATTTTTATCAATGAATTAGCGCTTTCACAAAACATCATTATAACGTTATTGCTAGATTGTAGCTAAATAAATTGAGGATAATAACTATCGTGTGAATAAATAGTAAAAAATACTCAACTATCATATTGATAATATTAATTATTATTATCAAAAACTCGTATCATACTTCAAAAACACTTTAATAGGTACCGATCAATAATGAGTGATTATTCACAGCAAATCGCATTATTAGAATTAAAACTTAATAATGATCCTAATCGATGTTTACCTGCACAATTAGCAACCAAAGCATTAATAAAAGAAATTTGCTTATCGCCTAAACCTGGATTGGTTGATATGAATAATAGCGGTGCACATCGTGATATGGATTTTCAAACCTTTGTCCAAAGTATTAAAGCTATTTGTATTTGGTTTGAGCGTTTTTATAAGTACGGTAAAAATTCCGCCAACTATGATAATCAACATTTTTTAGCAGGCATTAGACCAATTGGCATTGAGTGTGAACAAGCCATGTTTCGAGCAACTAATCAAGTCAATACACATAAGGGCGGTATATTTGCCTTTGGGCTATTAATGGGGGCTATTGGCAAATTAGAACAACTAGGATTACCAGTCAACACGCAAAGTATTTGCGATGAGGTCTCAGCAATTTGCCAAGGTATTGTCCAAAGCGAGCTAAAGCAAAATATACAAGCAAATTCTGTAGGCGAGAGGTTATTTAAACGCCACAATCTGACTGGTGCAAGAGGGGAAGCTGAATCAGGCTACGCAATAGTTAGAAATATCTCTCTTCCGATTTTTCAAAAAATGCAAAACAGTGGCTATGATGAAGAAACTTGCTTGCTACAAGCCATGTTGTACTTGCTTGCTTTTAATCAAGATACTAATGTCGTTTCAAGAGGAGGATTAGACGGATTGTATTTTGTCCAGCAAGAGGCGAAAAATCTTATTGATCAAGGTGGTATTATTCATTCTGACGGTCGAAAAAAATTATATCAACTTGATACCGAATTCGTTAAACGTAATTTAAGTCCTGGCGGTTCGGCGGATTTAATTGCTATTACTTGGTTTTTGTCTGAGTATAACAAATAAGATAAACCAATAAGAAATAACCTTTATTTATGGGTATTAAAATAAAGGTATTTAATATTGTACACAACTATTGAAGCTAACAACTATTTAAGTAAACAGCTATTTAAGCAATTTTGGGGCTTTGATATCAGCCCCAATTTACCTTATAAGATATTATGCAATTATTGGTTAATTACATAGCTTACCTTATGTGCTTCGGTTGGTAGCGGAACCTCCCATTTATTTAATAACCGCTGAATGGTTTTATTGGGCAAAGTCGTATCACGCGCAGCATTTCGGCGATATAACTCTTTTTCTGGTTGTTCAATATATACAATTTTCACGTTGGCATGATAAGCGTAGAGTAAATCGAGCGCTTTTTGTCGCATTTCTTGCGATAAATGGGTCGCATTCCAAATAAAAGGTTGTTTTACTCTTAACCACTGTTTTACCTTAGCTAAGACAAACTGTATAACCTGCCCTTCATTTTCGCCATGCTTCAGTTTTAGTTCAGATCTGGCATCATCATAAGACGCAACAGGCCATGTTGGATAATGTTTGCTTACCCAACTATTTTTACCTGAAGCAGGTAAACCTGCTAGCATAATTACTTCCGATCCTTTTTGGGGATATAACGCATAATCAGGTAAGACATTACTTCCCCGAAAATATTGAACCCGAGTATAATCATCCACAAATTGGCGAGGGTGATATAAACACCCTTCTTCAAGTGCCAACTGTTTAAATAGCTCAACTTCATCAAGTGCTCTTTTTTTATCGGCACAAATGCGGCCTTGCATATCCGCTTTAGCTTGTAGACATAACATCCAAATAGGTAGCTGCCACGATAAATGATGAATTAAATATTCAGGTGTTCTATTTTTTCGCTCTTCATTTAAAGCAAAAAAAGGGACTTGATGTACGCTAATGATTCGGCAAATTTGCTCTCTTAAATCAAACGGTACGCCCATTCGCCATAATAATATGCGACTATAAATCTCACCTTTTTTTGAGTGCCGAGGTTGGGTAATTTTACCTGTGATTTTATCAATTATAGTCGTTTCAGGCTTAGCTATATCATGCAATAAGGCCGTCATAAATAACACAAATTGTTCATCTTCTGTTGCATTAGCAAATTCACTCTGCCCCAATAATGCTCGGATAACCATTTGAGTGTGAATCCATACATTCCCTTCGCCATGGTACATAGCATCTTGAGGTGTAGTTAACAAACGGTTTAATTCAGGAATACAGCTTAACCATGGGCTAAAATCATCCATTGCTATGGTGTGTGTTATTTGCTGTTTTAATGCTGGATAATTCATACCTTTCCTCCATTTATCAATCTGCTGTTCCAATTCACGGTTAATTGTGGTGTATAAAGTTCAACACCGTTGGCTAGTTGATTAGGAATAAAGGGTTGTTCAGAATGGTGTTGCCCTGCATCTAAAATCGCTTGCACAAAATCGTGTCTAACCCATTTAAGACGATCAACTGTTTGTTCTTCCGATTCGATTTTTAGATATAATCCTTCCATAAAATCAGAATTATCACATTGCTGCCATGCTTTGGTTAAATCAAGTTTTTCGCGAGTTATAATTTTTTCAAAACAAGTTCGCCAATTAGCTGTTTTAGCCAAAGATTCCTTAACCAAATTCAATAATTCACTTAATTTAGCTGGTGCCGATCCTGCAAATAAAACTGGCACCGATAAAACAGGACCATCTGCTAGTAATTGATGCCGTTTTATCGTAGATAAAAAACAGTTTTGTTGCCTATCCCAAATATCAAACTCGCAAAAATAATGAGGCAGTGCGTCATAAAAAATTGCATGTTTTTTATGTAGCCATTCACCATAAAGAATATAGCGATCTTCTAATCGTTCTAATAGCCAATATTCATGCACGCAAGCCCAGCGCCTTAATAGATTAAACTGGCGTTCTCGTGACCCCCCCATTAAATAATGCCCTCTAGATTGCAGCAATAGTTCTCCGCTGGCTGAAAAGCTAATAGCACAATTAGCGCCATCTAACTTTTCTTCAACAACGATATGTTGACCAACTAATTGATTATAAGGGCGTTGTCCATGTTCACTATCACCAAATTGTAAGCGAGAGCCTTCTAGGTGTGGTGTTCGTGGGTATTTAATTAATTCTAAATTTTGAATATAAGATTCCATTGTCATCACGTTTTCTCCAAAAAATAAGGGAAAACCGACAAGGCAAAAAATCTATAGATTGAATTGCAATAAAAGCGCTTAGGTAATACCTAGCAAAAGACAATATAATAGAGAATACCGTGTCGGCATTAAGATAAAGTGTTAACTACAGGCATTTTGCCACCTCACTAAAATTAAAATATAAGGTTAAAAAACGGCGCAATTATCAGCGGTTACAGACTAATTGTCAAGCGTCATTATAATAAATAGTTATGTACGCTAATAATAAACTAGAAAATTATTGTTAATAAACAAACTGTTTGTTACGATTTTTCACTTAAAATAGATATAAAGTA
>NZ_LZGX01000016.1:0-1833 GCF_001690825.1 Gilliamella sp. Fer1-1 | reverse complement strand
CATCGTGGTAGCCCCATTATATTTAACCGTAAAACGGGTAAAGTCTATGTTAACGAAAGTGACTTTTTTAACTTTAAAATATTACGCCATCCTGCAGTATTTTTACAACCGAAAAAACGCCGAATAAAAGAGTATGATTGGGATGATTTGCATGGTGTTATTATTCATAATATGTCGCGTAATGCTTTGAGCTCGACCGTGCTAATGGTGTGCCAACCCGGTACGCATCAAGTGATTGATCATATTATGCTAGATCCTATT
Source organism: Gilliamella sp. Fer1-1 (assembly GCF_001690825.1). Lineage (NCBI taxonomy): Bacteria > Pseudomonadati > Pseudomonadota > Gammaproteobacteria > Orbales > Orbaceae > Gilliamella > Gilliamella sp. Fer1-1. The sequence continues at coordinate 1,572 of NZ_LZGX01000016.1, read as the reverse complement.
CGCGCGGGCGCTGGTAGTACATTTGTTTGGGGATGGATCAATAGTTTTATGTTTTTTTGTGATGTTGCCAATATTGATGATGGTGAATATAAGTCAGATCAAGAGGCGGAATTTAAAGCACATAGGATTGACGGCCAAGGCTGGCCCGAATGGATGGTAGAAGCGTTTAATGCCACATCGCAAGAAGAGCTCGCCGAAATTAAACAACGGCATCATATAAAACAATAAATTTCAATAGCTCAGGGCGGGAAAGGATAACGTCGCCAATTTTACAATAACCGTGAAGACGTGCCATTAATTGTGACTAAAAACAATAAAATTTAAAATAAGGAGCAAAACAATGCCATCAAAATATCGACCCCAAATTTTTGGTTGGATAGGCGATTTAGACAAAGGCGGTAACTATTTAAAGGGTGCCGATGATCGCTTGCTCTATGCTAATGATAACTACTGTGCTTTTATCCGTAAAACAAAATCTGATCAAATTCTTTATTTATGTATGAGTTTATTTCTGTCAATTTCAATGTTTTTTGTGATACCTGGTTTATCATATGGACTTATGATATTTGAAATAACATCTGAAACTGAATTTGTTTTTTATGTTTTAGTTGTTATTTTAATCTGTTTTATTCTCGTTTTATATTTAATGATTCCAGAATGTTATCAAAACCTTTTTACACGCCGAGGAAGCCCCATTATTTTTAATCGCAAAACGGGTAAAGTGTATATCAATGAAAGCTATTTTTTTAATTTTAAAGTGTTACGCAATCCGCTAACCTTTTTGCATCCTAATAAAAAACGCATAAAAGAATATGACTGGGCCCATTTACAAGGGGTGGTGGTGCATAACTTTTCGCGCTCTTCACTCAACACCACTATTTTAATGGTATGCAAGCCCCATAGCCATAAAACAATCGACCATATATTGTTAGACCCATTACGTGTCGGCGTAGGTAGTTATCTGGTTTGGGGTTGGGTTAATAATTTTATGTGCGCGAACAAATTAGCCGGCCTAAACGATGGCAAATACAAATGGGAACAAGAAACCCAATTTAAAGACAAAATTATTAAAGGACAAGGCTGGCCCGAATGGATGGTAGAAGCGTTTAATGCCACATCATTAGAAGAGCTCGCCGAAATTAAACAACGGCATCATATAAAACAATAAGTTTTAATAGCTCAGGGCGGGAAAGGATAACGCTGCCGACTTTACAATAACCGTGAAGGCGTGCCATTAATTGTGACTAAAAACAATAAAATTTAAAATAAGGAGTAAAACAATGCCATCACAATATCGCCCCCAAATTTGGGGTTGGATAGGCGATTTAGACAAAGGCGGGAACTATTTAACGGGTGCCGATGATCGCTTGCTCTATGCCAATGATAACTACTGTGCTTTTATTCGTAAAACAAAATCTGATCAGTTTTTTTATTTATGTCTTTCTGGAGTAATTTCAATTGGATTAATGTTTATTATTCCTTTTCTTGCATATGATATTGTAGATGATATGCAATTAAAATCAGATGATGATAAATATATTTTTTCCCTTTTACTAGGAATATTAGTTTTAT
>NZ_LZGX01000015.1:0-329 GCF_001690825.1 Gilliamella sp. Fer1-1 | reverse complement strand
TGTTTACTCCAAGGAAACCTTTGAGCTTCTAGCCAATAACAAGCTGAAAAAAAACAACCAAAACACATAACAAAAAATACAATTTTGATTATAGTTAATATATTATCTTCTTCCTCAACATAAATTGCATATACCCACCCCATTATAAAAGAAAAAATGATATCGGTGTAAAGTAGAACCTTTGGCCAATTCTTGTGCATTGCTATAGTTTGAATTATAGATGAGATAATCATTCCAGCTAGAAAGATACCTACAAAGATTTCTTTAATCATTATATGGTTTCCTGTAATAGCAATACTAGATGTACACATTATATATTCTCCTGCAAT
>NZ_LZGX01000014.1:0-10857 GCF_001690825.1 Gilliamella sp. Fer1-1 | reverse complement strand
ATAATCTATGAAAACACCACATAAAAATTTAATAATGTTAATTAAAAGCCGAAAACAAAAAAAGACACAGCAGCAATTACAAGCTAAATAATTAGTGCAATGAATTAAGTTTACATATAATAAAAAAACCCCAAACAATTGGGGTTTTTATTTAATCTTTTAATGTAATAAAAGTCTATTTTTTCAATTCGTGATGAACTGTGCTCAATTATAAGTTTAAATGAGTATCAGACGCTTTTCTTAAAATTTCATAAATTTCGTCTTTAATTTTAAGTTTTTGCTTTTTTAATGCCTCTATAGTTTCGGCCGTATTGACAATAATGCCAGACTCAATGTTTTTAATTTTTTGATCTAACTCATTATGTTGATCGAATAATTTTTGAAAACGTAAATCAGTATTTTTTAATTTAGAAATGATTTCTCGGTATTCTGGAAACATAATGCCTCCTTATAATAGGTTGGATAGAATAATAACAATAGCAGCTATTGCTAATTCAGAATACAATATTATTGGTTGGATTAATAGAAAAATTGCACAAATGGCTACATTGTTTTGTTATTTATAATAAAACAGTTTGAATTATAAATTAAATCACAAATTTAATCATAAAGTTACTAAAGGGGTACCGCATGAGTGAGTCGATTGTAATTGCCAAAAGCCATGGCAAAGATTTATCTGTTATTGCTGCATTGGCTAATCGTCATGGTTTAATTACTGGTGCAACAGGCACGGGTAAAACAGTAACATTACAAAAAATGGCTGAAGGTTTTTCAAAAATAGGTGTGCCAGTTTTTCTTGCTGATGTTAAAGGTGATTTAACGGGGATTGGCGAAAAGGGCATACTATCTGAAAAACTACAGGCTCGTTTAGCCAGCATTGAGGTTGATAATTGGCAACCAGACGCATCACCAATTGAATTATGGGATGTGTTTGCTGAAAAGGGCATTCCCGTTCGTAGTACCGTGTCAGATATAGGGCCGATTCTACTTGGTCGATTACTCGACTTAAATAATGTTCAATCAGGTGTGTTACAACTGATATTTAAAATTGCTGATGATAACGGACTATTATTAATTGATTTTAAAGATCTTCGAGCATTAATTCAATTTGTAGGTGATAATGCTAAACAATTTACTACGCAATATGGCAATATTTCGCTATCATCAATTGGAGCAATCCAACGTAGCTTATTAACACTAGAACAACAAGGCGCTGAGTTTTTTCTTGGCGAACCAATGCTAGATATTCAAGATTTAATACAAGTTAACGCTCAAGGTCGTGGCATTATTAATATTTTATCGGCTGAAAAATTATATAGCTCACCCAAATTATATTCTGTCTTTTTATTATGGTTATTGTCAGCGCTTTTTGAGCATTTGCCAGAAGTAGGGGATCTTGATAAACCAAAACTTGTCTTCTTTTTTGATGAAGCTCATTTACTTTTCAATGATATTTCACCAGCATTACTAGAAAAAATAGAACAAGTTGTGCGCTTAATTCGATCTAAAGGAGTCGGAATTTATTTTGCTTCTCAGAACCCGAGTGATATTCCTGACACAATCTTGGGGCAATTAGGCAATCGTGTACAACATGCTTTACGTGCATTTACACCGAAAGACCAAAAAGCCGTTAAAATAGCTGCTCAAACCATGCGTGCCAATCCAAGTTTTGATACGGAAAAAGCAATAATGGAATTAGGTGTTGGTGAAGCGCTTATTTCATTTCTAGACGAAAAAGGTCGTCCAAGCATAGTTGAACGTGGCTATATTATTGCCCCAGGTTCAAAAATGGGGGCAATGGCGCCAGATAAGTTATCATTAATTGTTCATCAATCTCATCTTTATAATAAATATGCGCAAATGCTGGATCGTCAATCTGCTTATGAATTATTGAAAAATGGATTTTCGTTAGATAGCCTGTCTAGCCAAAATACAAATAGTAACGAGACCAAAACAGAAGAGGTAAGCAATAAACAAAATCATGGTGGGTTGATTGATTTTTTTAGTACACTTCTTTTTGGCAAGCAAGGTCCAAAAGGTGGGCAACATGATGGTGTGGCTCAGAAAATAGTCAAAAGTACAACTAGGCAAGTCGTCAATCAAATCGGTAAACAGATCACCCGTGGTATATTAGGTGGTTTTAAAAAATAATTAACTTAAGTTTATTATTCCCAAAATTTAGCAAAAGGAGAGTTTGATGTTAAAAATGTTTATAGATTGGTATAAAAAACGTTTTAGCGATCCGCATGTCGTGTCGTTAATGGCTGTGATTGTTGGCTTATTTATTATCATCTATTTTTTTAATAAAATTCTTCTGCCTGTTTTGATTGCTATTGTACTGTCGTATTTACTTGATAGACCAATTAACTTTTTGCATAAAAAAAACATACCAAGAACGCTGGCTGTTGTGATGGTATTGTTGCTTTTTTTAATGATTGTTTTAGTTGGCTTTATGATTCTATTACCATTAATTTGGCAGCAAAGTATTAGCTTAATCACTAATATTCCGAACATGCTAAATTTTGCTAACAATTTCATTACTACATTGCCAGAGCACTATCCAGAATTAATCGATGTTGGTTTATTTGATTCGATTATCCAAGGTGTTACTAACAAAGTTGTGCAAACTGGTAATTCGTTGTTACAATTTTCTATTGTGTCCTTATTTGGGCTGGTTTCGATTACGATTAATGCGGTATTAGTGCCAATAATGATGTTTTTTTTATTAAAAGACAAAGCCAAAATTTGGGGGTATTGCTCAAAAATTCTACCTAAAAATCGTACGATTTTAAACCAAGTTGCAGCGGAAATGGATATGCAAATATCCAATTATATTGTTGGTAATGTTTTGCATATTATTATATTGACCGTGTGTGTTTATATTCCTTTTTGGTACTTTGGTTTAGATTATGGACTATTATTAGCTGTACTTGTTGGATTATCTGTATTAGTGCCTTATGTTGGTATTATTATTTCAAGTATTCCTGTTGTATTAATTGCGCTGTTCCAATGGGGATTGACTACTGAATTTAGCTATTTGCTATGCTTCTATATTTTGATTCAAGCATTAGATGGTAACTTATTAGTTCCTTGTTTATTTTCCGAAAAGCTTAATTTGCATCCACTCGTTATTATTTTGGCGGTGATTGTGTTTGGTGGCTTGTGGGGATTTTGGGGAATATTTTTTGCAATACCTTTGGCAACATTGGTTAAAGCAATCATCAATGCTTGGCCAAAACTGGATGAATTGAATAATGCCAATAGTGAATTAAAAGCAGATTAGTTATTAATCTGCTTTTAACCAAAGTTATTTGCTGTGATTTTTAAGATAATCTAAAACCACTTCATGGTGGTTAGTCGTCTTAAAATCATCAAATACTTTCTCGATTATTCCATCTTTACCTATTAAAAAGCTAATGCGATGAATTCCATCATAGGTTTTACCCATAAACTCTTTTTCGCCCCAAGTACCAAATGCTTGGGCAACTTCATGGTTTTCATCAGATAGCAACGTAAAATTTAATAATTCCTTTTCAACAAATCGAGATAACTTTTCTGGCTTATCGGTACTGATACCCAGAACCGCCACATTATATTTTTTTAACTCATCAGAACAATCGCGCAAATTACAAGCTTGCACTGTGCAACCTGGCGTCATCGCTTTAGGATAAAAATAAATTAAAACTCGTTGACCTTTAAAATCTTTTAAGCTTATTTGCTCTCCATCTTGGTCAGGTAACGAAAATTGAGGTGCTTTTACGCCTTCTTTAAGTGGATTAACCATATAATTATTACCTATTTTAATCGTTTAATGTTCTCTTTGGGTATATAAAACAGTGTCATACTTTTAAATTAATTTACTAAAAAAACGACTTGCTGCATCAATGGTGTGATTGATCTCTTTGTCTGTGTGCTTAAGTGACATAAAACCCGCTTCGAAAGCTGATGGTGCAAAGTAAACACCTTCAGTTAGCATATGATGATAGAATTTTTTGAATAATTCAACATCGCATTGCATGACATCTTGATAACAGCTTACTTCAGAAGCAGTTGTAAAAAATAAACCAAACATTGCACCAGCATAATTTACGACTAACGGTACGTTATGCTTTTGGGCTACTGATAATAAACCGTTAGCGAGCTGTGCGGTTTTTTCTGCTAACTCTTGATAGATGCCAACTTCCATTAATTTAGTTAATGTAGTGTATCCTGCCGCCATCGCAACAGGATTACCAGAAAGGGTGCCTGCTTGGTATATTGGCCCAGTTGGTGCTAATTGCCTCATAATATCAGCACGACCACCAAATGCTCCAACAGGCATACCACCACCAATAATTTTTCCTAAACAAGTTAAATCAGGAACAACATCATAATAATCTTGAGCACCACCCAGTGCGACTCTAAAACCTGTCATCACTTCATCAATAATTAATAAAGCGCCATATTCATCACAAAGTGCACGTAATCCATGTAAAAATTCTTTTTTGGCTGGGATACAGTTCATGTTACCTGCAACAGGCTCAATGATAATAGCGGCGATATCATTGGGATATTGTTCAAATTGTTTTTTGACTGATTCTAAATTGTTATAATCACAAACTAATGTATGTTTAACAAAATCATTAGGCACACCTGGAGAGGTTGGATGACCGAAAGTCAGAGCACCAGAGCCCGCTTTAACTAACAAATAATCAGCATGACCATGATAACAACCTTCAAACTTAATAATCTTATCTCGGCCAGTAAAACCACGCGCTACACGAATAGCACTCATGGTTGCTTCAGTGCCTGAATTCACCATCCGCACCATTTCAATTGAAGGCATTAATTGTGTCACTAAATTAGCAACTTTGGTTTCTATTTCGGTCGGTGCTCCATAACTTAAACCGTTACGCACTGCATTAATTACTGCATTGGCAACATCGGGATCGTTATGCCCAAGGATCATTGGCCCCCAAGAACCTACATAATCGATATAGGCCTTATCGTCCACATCATAAATGTATGCGCCGTTTGCTCGCTCAATAAATAAGGGGGTGCCACCCACACCATTAAAAGCACGAACAGGGGAATTCACGCCGCCAGGCATAACGGATAATGCTTGATGATAAAGCTTTTCTGATTTAAATGTGTTTAGCATAACCGGAATAATCTCTCTATAAAAATTTGCTGTATTTATTCATAAAATCAAAATAAATTCAAGTTAGCTATTAAAAATTTATTTAATAGAAGTTTTCTATTTTGTATTTTTATTTGGCAACAGTATATAATACAAAGATCAATATATTAGGAGAAGAATATGAGCGATGCTTTACCGATTAACTTTACCGATGCGGCAGCTAATAAAGTTAAATCACTCGTCACAGAAGAAGAAAACCCAAATCTAAAATTACGCGTATATATAACTGGTGGTGGATGTAGTGGGTTTCAGTACGGTTTTACCTTTGATGAAAAAGTGAATGAAGATGACCTAGCTATCGAAAAAAATGGTGTATCGTTAGTTATCGATCCCATGAGTTTACAATATTTAGTTGGTGGCACCATTGATTATGTTGAAGGATTACAAGGTTCTCGTTTTGTGGTTGATAATCCTAATGCAACAACAACTTGTGGTTGCGGTTCTTCTTTTAGTGTTTAAATTTTAGTGCTTAAATTGCATTTGTTTTTTTACACTATTAGCTTTTATCGCTAAACAAACAACCATACTTTTCTAATTTTTAGTGAAATAGAACAATAAAGCCACAAAACATGACAAACATTGAGCAGTTAGACAATAATTTTAATATTTTTGTTGACGCCAAATTTTAGATAGGTAAAATGCACAGCATTCAAAACGCAGTTACTCTTAAGTAACCAGTTTTGAGCCCGGGTGGTGAAATCGGTAGACACAAGGGATTTAAAATCCCTCGGCCTTTTTGGCCGTGCGAGTTCAAGTCTCGCCCCGGGCACCATTAACCAAACACTTCTTATGCGGGAATAGCTCAGTTGGTAGAGCACGACCTTGCCAAGGTCGGGGTCGCGAGTTCGAACCTCGTTTCCCGCTCCAATATAATATCCAGTATAGTCCGTTAAAGTCCACAAAGCTTAGAGTTTGCAAGTGATTTAACTGTTTTACTTTCCAGTATAGAACAGAATAATCCAGAGTCATCCAAGAGAATTTAGTCCAAAAATCAGTCCAAAAACGGAATGAGTTTTTTTGACTAGTCCAAAAATTATGTTATTGTGATAATGTATTTTTTGAACAGTTCGTCTAAATATTGACTAGCTATCCTTACGTTCATCAATAACATAAGGAATTTATCATGGCTGTACTCACTGACTATAAAATTAATGCATCAAAATCTAAAGCAAAGGAATACACTCTTAAAGACGGCAATGGGTTATTTCTAAATATTCATCCCAATGGTTCTAAATATTGGCTATTTCGTTTTTCTTGGAATGGTAAACAGACCCGAATGTCGTTTGGTGTAACTACCCCCTAAAATAGTACAGCAAAAAAGTAGAAAATTCTCTATGATAAAAGTAAAAGAGGATTCAATGATGAAAAAAATGACTGAACATTAAATCGTCGCTATTTTAAAAGAAGCAGAAGCAGGTATTCCTGTCAAGGAACTCTGTCGTAAATATGGCGGTATGGAAACTTCAGACATCAAACGTCTAAAAGAACTCGAAGCGGAAAACCGCAAGCTTAAGCAGATGTTTGCCGAACTGAGCTTAAAATCCCAGCTTCAGGAAGAAATCATAAAAAAGCTTTAGTGCCCACCAAGGCACGTAAAACGTGGGCACAGCAACTACAACAAAATCATTCGGTTACTATTGTTATGAGTTGTGCTATTGTTGGCTTAAGCTGTTGTGCTTACTATTATCAATCTAAGTTACAGGATGATTCGGTGATTGTTTCAGTATTGAATGCTATCACAGATAGGCATTTACGCTAGGGCTTTCCTAAATGTTTTAATCGTATCAGAAAGCTCGGCTATCAATGGAATCATAAACGGGTATATCGGGTGTATTGTAAATTAAAGCTTAATCTCAGGGTAAAGCGTAAAAAACACATTCCTCCAAGATACCCAGAAAGGTTATTAGTCCCCAATAAACAAGGTGAATGTTGGTCAATGGATTTTATGAATGACAGTAGCCGTAATCAACGTCGCTTTAGAACATTCAATGTCATCGATGATTTTAATCGTGAGGCGTTAGGTATTGATATTGCAGTAAGCTTACCAGCAGGAAGGATTACCCGTTACTTAGATAAACTGGCCGAATATCATGGGTATCCATTAAAAATACGGGTCGATAATGGGCCAGAATTTACAGGAAAAACCTTTATAAACTGGGCTAAATTACATGGTATAACCATTGATTATATCCAGCCCGGTAGCCCTTATCAAAATGGCTATATTGAACGATTTAATCGTACCTATCGTACTGAAGTACTCGATTTATATCTATTTAATAATCTAGAACAAGCAAGAAAGGTAACCGAAGAATGGTTAACGATTTATAACACCGAAAGACCGCATGAGGCATTAAATAACATGACACCGATTGAGTATAAAACACTAAAACAAGCAGCGTGATTTTCTACGTGAGTTGTGTACTAAGTTTGGGGTATTTACACTTGGAGATCTTATGAGTAATATTTCCAACTCTAATGAATCTTATAAAAATATAAATAATTTTACAAACTATACAACTTTCCAACACACCAATTTTCAGAAAATAATTCTATCTCAAAAGGAGCAGGCAGAGATTAGCAAAAAGATTAAAGAATTAAATATTTCATTCAGTAGCTATGTTTTAGCTACATTAACAGATATTTTATCAAAAGACTTTCGTAAAGGTAAGGCTGGGTGGCTAGCACATAGCCGAAGAAAAACATTAGAGGATCAATCATACGGTTGCAAAATAGGTGTAGCTTTTTTGCCGCACGATCAAGCTCCAACTTGTTTTCTTGCGCTTGCTCAAAAATATGATCAGATAGCTAAGGAAGAATCTAAAAACCCATCTCTAGATTTTGAAAAAATGAATATATCAATAGAGAAAGTTAAAGAAACACAAAATGCATGCCTTGGTCCCTGTGTAACAAATAGTGGCTCATATAAGTCAATATCTGAATACGATTTTATTCATAATATCGCAACATGTGTGGACAGACGAAATGCAAACTATAGCATAGTTGCGCATTTAGATCGTTTTCGAGGGAGACTCTCAGTTAATCTATCATGCTCAGTTAAAATCTTTAATAGAAAGGATATCTTAATATTATCAAAGTTAATTGCAACAAAGTTAACTGACAATTTACTTATCCTATAAAAAAGGAATAAACATATATGCCTTATATAAATTTATACATTAGTGAGAATAACTGGGATATTAAAGAGAAAATCATCAACTCAATTGATGAACAAATAGTAAAGTTAAAGACATTTGATAATAAGCTTTGTAAATACCGATTAATTAAAATTCAAGAATATAACGTTATACATAATGAGACTCGATGCTTACAAAACACATCTACTATTAGATGCGAATTCACAACATTTAATGATCGTTCTGAAGAAGCACTACAAGAAATTTTGATGAGTTGCCAACAGGGGTTAAAAAACGTATCTCGACATATTAACAATGATTTGAAGTACTCAACATTAATAAGGTTAATGGGGCGTACTCATCATATTAGTAATTAAACTAAGATTGTATTTAGTAATAACAAGGGGTATAGAATGGAAAGAATATTAGTTGTAGGCGGGTTATCGGGGATTGGAAAAGCAGCAACACAGAATCTTAAACAAAGCTTTCTCGTAGAAACACTTTCTCGAACGGAATACGCAGACCCCCAAATTAAACATCGCAGTTTAGATGCTACTGATAGTAATAAATTAAAAGAATATTTTAAAAATTATCCTAGTTATGATCATATTGTAGTCACTGCTGCTGAAACGCCAATAGGTTCATTAGAATCTTTAAAAGATGAGGACATAATTAAGGCAATCAATCAAAAACTTCTTTTATCATATTATGTAGCTAGAGATATCCCATGGGAAAAGTCAATTATCTTAATAAGCGGATTTTTATCAGCTAGACCGGGGCCAGCATCAGCATTACAATCAGCAATCAATGCAGGAATAGAAGGTTTAACAAGGGCAATCGCGGTAGAAAAAGCTCCGAAAAGAGCAAACTGTATATCCCCCGGCACAATTGATGCAGGTTTATGGGATAAAATAAATCCTAACATTCGAGCTACTATTATGGAAAAAGCTAAATCACGTACATTGATAAATAAAGTGGGAAACCCTTTACAAATTGCTCAAGCAATAAGATTTGCTATCGAATGTGAATTTTTAACTGGTGAAACTATCTATGTTGATGGCGGAGCTCGTTTTGGTTGTTAATTAGTTACTACTACATACTTGATATTAATATATTTTACTTCTAGGAGTTATATATGCTGAATAATCAAAATCCATTATATAGATGGTCGATTATTTTATCTTTACTCAGCTCTTTTCTTGTTTTTCTAGATAATACAATTGTTAACCTAGCCTTACCTATAATAGAAAATGGATTACATACAACACGAGCAGAACTAGAATGGGTAATAAATGCTTACGCACTTTCTTTTGCTGCTATAATGCTGGGTTCTGGTGCCCTAACAGATTATTTTGGTCCCAAAAAAATATTTACTATAGGGTTATTTCTTTTTTTATTTACTTCTATTTTTTGTGCAATAGCCCCATCTATTTTAATTTTAAATATCAGTCGATTATTTCAGGGAGTTGGTGCAGCCCTTTTATTACCAAGTAGCCTTAAACTAGGTATATCTAATACTAATAATGATAATCATAGAGGTAAAATTGTTGGTCTTTGGGCCGCGGCTGGTGGAATCGGACTTGCAGTAGGTCCTTTTTTAGGAGGGCTGCTTGTTAATTATTTTAATTGGCCATCTATTTTTTGGGCTAACGTCATTGTTTGCCTTGTGATGCTATCAATCATACTATTGAAGTTAAAGCAGAAAGAAAACAAGCCAATTGGAAAAAAATTTGATTTCTGGGGACAGCTAGCTGCAACCGTTGCAATCGGAGGTTTAGTTTTTGGGTTGATTGAAGCACCAAGCAGAGGTTGGTCAGATAAATTAGTACTAAGTTCTTTTATTCTGATGGTTATAGGGTGTATCTCATTTTTTAGGATCGAAAATCGAGTTAGTTCACCATTACTTCCTCATAGATTATATAAAGATAAAGTATTTATAATATCAATAATACAAGGCAGCCTATTTAACTTTATGTTTTATGGATTATTATTTGCCCTTACTTTTAAATTTCAGTACTCTCTTAATATGAAAGTATTAATTAGTGGTTTTTGTTTTTTACCATTAACAGCCTTTGTTGCTGTTGGAAATTTATCAGCACCTAAAATTGCATCTCATAAAGGAAGAATATTTGTTTTAAAACTAGGACAAACTATTCTCGCTATATCTTTACTCTCTGTACTTTTACTTAACTATATACATTCCCCTTTATGGGTAATTTTAACCTCACTAGTAACTATTGGATTTTCATCAGGATTGTTGGTTCCTACAATGGTTTCACAAACATTGAGTACTGTATCATCTGATTTACATGGCGCAGCATCAGCTGCTTTTAATACATTTCGTCAGATTGGCGGGGCAGTTGGTATAGCTGTATTTGGACCATTACTTGGTGTAAAGTTTGATTTTGATACTGGTATCACTATATGTATATTATTAACAGTTATTGCTATTATTATATCTTTTATTTTATCAATATTAATTCCGAAGCAGCAATGAGATATAAGATTAAACTGATAAATAATGTTGGATGAATTTCTATAAAT
>NZ_LZGX01000013.1:0-514 GCF_001690825.1 Gilliamella sp. Fer1-1 | reverse complement strand
CGGACAAGCTTCCAGAAAGTGAAAAGACAATCATATTAGTTGAAAAAGAGGCCAGATTAATTCAGCCCTCAGCAGATAGCTATTTAAACAGTGGCATAGGGATTCATTTTGTAGATAGCAGTAACTATTGCTATGTTAAAATCAAACCGGAATATACCTTTAGTATACCATTGATATATTTTGACGCTTCACGACAGTCTTCATTCAATACGCCGTTAGGCGGTGGGATTAATGGGATTAACGGTAAAACGCAAAACACCATACCGCAAAAACAATGGTACCGTTTAACGCAAACAGATAAAGCGCGGTTGATTGATATTAACCGCTTTCTTTATCCTGAACTAACCTTAAATGACATCCCCACTGAAGTTGAGCTAGTGAGTAGTGGCGCGCCACAGATAACGCTACCGGGTGTCTACTCTGAGCCGACCGATGATAATAAAGGTTGCTTTACAATTCGTTTTATTGTTGAGGATAAGCATTACTGGATAGACGCTAATGAAGTCTCCCACCT
>NZ_LZGX01000012.1:0-20621 GCF_001690825.1 Gilliamella sp. Fer1-1 | reverse complement strand
AGGATGGCCTTATTAGTGTGCGAAAAATGGATATCAAAAAATGGTTCAGTCCTTAAATACTAAAATAGACTTAACGATTAAAGCCACTTCTTTTACTGGATTTACCGAATATGGCAATATAATAGTTGGTGACAAAGCTTTTGAATTCTATCATCAACATGACCCACGTAAATATATCCAAATCCCTTGGGATGAGGTTGATTATGTCGTCGCATCTGTGCTATTTGGTGGAAAATGGATACCACGCTATTCAGTTGAAACGAAGAAAAATGGTACTTTTACCTTTGCATCTAAAGAGCCTAAAAAAGTGCTAAGAGCGATCCGTGGTTATGTTGACGGGCAGAAGATGGTTCGTTCACTTGGTTTTTTTGATGTTTTAAAACGCGCTTTATTTCATAAAAAATAGTGGCGACAGATGATAAATGCGTGTAAATAGCCCCTAAAAAAAGTATACTTTTTTGTAATAATTACTAATTTTGGCTTAATGTAAATGAATGGTAATTAGTATTATTTTATCTACTCTTTTCTCATTTTGCTTTAGTCTTGCATATTCCCCACCCACCGTCAATAAAGAGTCATTGCACTTTTTGCTAGAAAGGGTATAATTCTGGGGCTTTGATTTTGTCCATGTTGGACAGAAAAAAGATTATTTTTTTAATTTAAGAGGATGTTATGGTAACTATTCGTTTAGCTCGTGGTGGCTCTAAAAAGCGCCCTTTTTATCAAGTAGTTGTCACTGATAGCCGTAACCCACGTGATGGTCGTTTTATTGAGCGCGTTGGCTTTTTTAATCCAATTGCACAAGGTAAAGCAGAAGAATTACGTTTAGATCTTGATCGCGTAAATCATTGGGTTGGTTTAGGTGCAACTGTTTCTGATCGTGTGAATGCACTGATTAAACAAGCACAAAAAGCTGCTTAATTTAGTAATTAATAGTCACTGTAATGATGAATACTGAGAATCTTATTGTTGTTGGTAAACTTGGTTCAAGCTACGGCATTCGCGGATGGCTCAGAATTTTTTCGTTTACAGAATTGCCAGATAGCATTTTTGATTACACTCCTTGGTATATCCAGCGAGCTGGACAATGGCAAGAAGTCATTGTAGAGAGCTTCAAACCACATAATCATGATATGATTGTGAAACTCAAAGGTATTGATGATCGTGATCAAGCTAATGCATTAACTAATATTGAAGTGTTTGTTGATGCAGAAAAATTACCAGCGCTTAATAATGGTGATTTTTATTGGAAAGATCTCATTGGCTGTCGAGTGAAAACAGTCAACGGTTACGATTTAGGTCAGGTTACTGATTTAATGGAAACTGGCTCTAATGATGTGTTGGTGGTAAAAGCAAATCTAAAAGATGCATTTGGTACAACAGAACGTTTAATTCCTTTTGTTGATGATCAATTTATAAAACAAGTTGATTTAGTAACAAAAATGATTGTGGTCGATTGGGATCCTGCTTTTTAATTGGTAAGGTAAGACTATGTGGATTGGCGTAATTAGCCTTTTTCCCGAAATGTTTCAAGCTATTACCTGTTATGGTGTAACTGGTCGAGCCGTTAAAAACGGGCTGTTAACAGTAGAATATTGGAATCCGCGCGATTTTGCGTATGATAAGCATAAGACTGTTGATGACAGACCTTATGGCGGTGGTCCTGGCATGTTAATGATGGTGCAACCACTTAAGGATGCAATTCATGCGGCAAAGGCTGTTGCTGGTAACGATACAAAAGTAATTTATCTTTCCCCACAAGGGCGCAAATTAAACCAACAAGGTGTTTGCGAATTGTCCCAAAGCCAAAAATTAATTTTGATTTGTGGGCGATATGAAGGTATAGATGAACGTGTTATCCAAACTGAAATTGATGAAGAATGGTCAATTGGGGATTACGTGTTAAGTGGTGGTGAATTACCTGCGATGACTATGATTGATGCATTAGCAAGATTTATACCTGGCGTGCTAAATCACCAATCATCGGCAGAAGAAGACTCTTTTGCTAACGGTTTACTTGACTGCCCACACTATACTCGACCTGAGGTGTTAGATGGAATGGCGGTGCCTGACGTGTTAATGTCTGGTCACCATGAAGCGATTCGTCGCTGGCGATTAAAACAATCACTAGGACGAACTTGGTTAAGAAGAAAAGATCTTCTTGCAAATCTAGCTCTGACTGATGAAGAGCAATGTTTACTCACTGAATTCCAACGAGAATACAGTGATAAATAAGGCAATTAATATTTCAGTATAACTAGTAAGAGATAATATTATGAAAAATGCAATTATTCAGCAATTAGAACAAGAACAAATGAAGAAAGACATCCCGTCGTTTCGCCCTGGTGACACGGTTGAAGTAAAAGTATGGGTTGTTGAAGGTAATAAAAAACGTCTTCAAGCTTACGAAGGTGTTGTCATTGGAATTCGTAATCGCGGTTTACACTCAGCATTTACGGTACGTAAAATTTCGAATGGCGAAGGTGTTGAACGAGTATTCCAAACTCACTCACCAATTGTTGATTCAATTACTGTGAAACGTCGTGGTCAAGTGCGTCAAGCTAAACTTTACTACTTACGCGAACTTCGTGGTAAAGCAGCTCGTATTAAAGAGCGCCTTAACTAATTTTTGTTGATTATCAATAAAAATATCGGATTAAGATGGTCACCTTTGTGGTGACCGTTTTTATATATGATAAAAATAATTTCAATCCAACAATAACTAGTTGGCAAAATTAAAGCAATTTTTTAAATAAAGTAAAAGGTAGTGCAATGGTTGATTATATTTTTGCGATTCTCTCAACAACAGTAAAATTGTTTGCATTAATGACACCACCTGCCGTTTTGAGCGCATTTCTAAGTGGTACAAAGCAATATGATGAACAGCTTAGGAGAAAAATAGCACTAAAAACTTCATGTGCAGTATTTATTATCGGTATTGTACTGTTCTTTTTTGGCAATACCATGTTTAGCGTTTTTGGATTTACCCTTGATGCATTTCGAATTGGCTCGGGGGCATTACTGTTTATCACTGCGGTATCACTAATGAACGATTCGCCAGAAAAAAACAAAATCAATAGCGATGATGATATCAGTGTTGTTCCACTAGCCATTCCACTATGTATGGGTCCGGCATCTATTGGTACTATCATTGTGATGGGCACTAGCTCAATTGGCGTTGTTCCGAATTTGATTGGTGCAATTTCGTTGCTTGTTGCCTCAATGGGTATTTATATTATGTTATTGTGCGCTAAAAGCATTGCAAAAGTATTAAAAAATACTGGAATTGCGATATTATCAAAGCTAACGGGATTACTCATATCAGCTATTGCTGCACAGGTCGTTTTTACAGGTATATCTGCTTTTTTAAAATGAACATTTATTTTAAATTTCTCAATAGCATGCATAATAACAATATTACGTTGCAAAATAGGATTTACGCAATCAATATTCATCTGCTAATAAGTCGCTTACATAAAATGGCTTAATTTTCACTAAACACCAATAGCCTGTAATCACTAACAATAATAAATTTTGTGCTAGTGATTACATAGCTTTGCAATATATAATCAATTATGGCTTATTGTAATATTTCTTTTTTTATAGAAAAAATAAGAAATTAGAATGATTGCAATTAAAATTATTTCAGATAATAAAATAAAATGACCTGACTCACCAAACCAAACACCAACAATAATAACAATATTCATAATAATAGAGATAAAAGCAAGCCAAGGAAACAGTGGTGATTTAAACTTGATCATGTCTTTTGAGTATTTACCACAATTGACCCCTTTACGGAATCGATACTGACACCAAGCAATGATAATCCACGCAAAACAACCAACCTGCCCTGTTCCTGCGACTAAATAAAGATATAATTTTTCAGCAGCAATATATTTCGAAAATAGCGAAACTAACGCAATAATAGCAATAAATAATATACCTTTTGTGGGCACACCTCGTTGATTAACTACTGAAAAGTATTTTGGTGCTAAGTTATCTTGCGCCATAGACCATAACATTCTTGAACTAGCATAAATAGCTGAATTTGCGGCCGATATTGCTGCACAAAAAATAACAAAAAGCATCATATAAGAAGCAAATTTAATCCCTGCTTGGTTAAATACCCATACAAATGGACTAATTTCAGAATGAACCGTTCCATATGGATAAACAAGCGCTAAAACAGCAATAGCCAAGATATAAAACAGAATAATACGAAAAGCAACACCAGTAATTATTTTGGGCAACACAGATTGCGGAGATTGTGCTTCACCGGCGGCATTACCGATCAATTCGATCCCTTGGAATGAATAAGTAACAATAGTCATGCAAATAAATATGGCGAAAAAACCATTAGGAAACCACCCTCTTTCGGTTTTAAATGTTGGTAACACATGTGTTTGACTATATTGCTGATGAAGTAAATAAATTCCTACACAAATAAAAGCAATTATTGCTAACACTTTAATTGTTGAAAACCAATACTCACTTTCTCCAAATGCTTGAACTGAGGTTAAATGTACCGAGGTAATGACAATAAGAATTAACAAACTAAAAAGGTAAATAGGAAAAGCAGGAAAGGCTTGATGGGCAATCATAGCGGCAGCCGTTAAATCAGCAGCCATAGATAGCACCCAACTTAACCAGTATAACCAGCCAATGGTATAACTCCAAATAGGATGAGGAATAAACATTAATGCATAATGCTGAAAAGAACCTGCATGTGGGAATGCACAAGAAAGCTCACCTAGGCACAGCATAGTTGATAGCATAATGCTACCGGCAAGAAAATAAGCAATGATCGTCCCCAATGATCCAACCGTGCTAAGTGGTGCTGCAATACCAATAAACAACCCAGTACCAATCGAACCACCTAATGAAATCATCAATAAATGACGATTTTTCAAGTTCTTCTTTAAGGTGCTAGGATAAGGGCTTTCTTGAGCTTCTGATGTTGCCATGTAAACCGCCTACTAATCAATAATAGCTGCTGATTGCCCAGCAGCTGATACATTAATAAACAAACCGTTTTTCTACACCATTAGTTTGGCAAGCCATAAGTAGCGCTGTATAATCAAGCTCAAACCCAATCATATCGCCAACACGTAATGTTTCAGAAACATCTTCAATATCAACAATAGTATGATCACTGGTTTGACCCAATACAGTAATATTATCATTGATAGGTACACAGCTTTCTGCCGGCACATCTTGACGGCCAAAAGCCAACAAGGCTCGTTTACGTGTACCATGGTCAACAAAAGTTTTGCTGTTTAAAAAAGCATCTACACCTAACTCACCAACAGGAACTGTCGGCTTACTATTGAGCTCAATAATTTGCGCGTAAAACTTATATAAATTACTGCACGCTTTATCGACAGGCTTGTTGGAATGATGAAATTCATCAAGGTATTTCATATCCACATATTCAATACCGAACTCATGCAAACCGCCAATTCTCAAATGATTCAGCCCTTCTGGCCAAATACCTTTATCCAACAGGTGGTAACTAGTACAATTACCAGCTGATAAATATTTTATCTTAATATGACAAGATTGCTCTACTTTACGTGCTATGTGTAAAAAATCCACACCATTTTTAACCGTTGGTAAAACAGTACCATAACAGTTAAAATTAGTACCAAGCCCATAAAGCTCAACACCCGGTAACGATAGAATGAGTTTGACAGTATCGATAATATCATCCACATGTTCAAACCAAATACCTTCTCGCAAATCACCCATATCAACCATTAATAATACTTGATGGACTTTTTGCTGTTTTACCGCCTCATCAGAAAGTGCCTTAATCACTTGTTTTTCGCTGTTTAAGCTAATATCAGCATATTTCACAACATCACTAATCTCACTTAAACAAGGACTACGCAATAAACAAGTTTTACAATTTAAAGCATCTTTAAGCTTCTTCAAATTGTAAGTTCTTGACTCGGCAATCACATCAATACCGCCATCAAGCACGGCTTTAGCAGTTTCAACACAACCATCAAAAACTTTATTAACCGCCATTACTTCAATGCCGTGTTTAGCAAGTAGCTCTTTTTCAACACGAGCATTGTCTCTTAATTTACGTAAATCAATTTCTAATATAGGTTTGTACATAATATTACTCCTCTATATCTTTAACTTGTTGCAAACGATTATGTTTTTGAGCTCGATGATAGATCCATTCAGCTAACACAATGGCAAGCACTGCACCACCAACAATTTTAGCGATGTACTCAGCATATCCACCCATATCAATTTGTGCTGGTGGAATAAACACCAAGATCACCGCAAATAGTGTAGATAAGAATCCTAAAGCTGGTAAAACAACTGGTAAAACTTTACCCGGAATCTTAAAGCTACGTGGCACATCTGGTTGAGCAATACGCAAACGATAGTACGCAATAAACATCACTAAATAAGGAATAAAGTAACAAATTGTTGTTAACGCAGTTAACATCCAATATGCAGCTGCAATACTTGGTGAAACGAAAGTTGAAAAACAAAGTACTGTTACAATAATCGCTTGAACAATTAAAGCAAAAGCTGGTGTTTGATATACCGGGTGTAAACGACCGATACGTTCACCAAGCAAATTATCTTCTTTTGATGCTTCTTGTAACATATAGATAGGACCAACTAACCATGAGTTAATTTGACCTAACGCACCAAAGAATAAACAAATTGCCATTACTGGTAATAACCAAGGCATATGTAACGCTTTTGCCGATACTTCCATCGCTTGCATTACACCTGCAACAATATCAGTATCTTTTGCTGGCAATAAAGTATTAATTGCCCAAGTACCAATCATATAAATACCCACAATCACAATAGCTGAAACAACCATCGCTTTAGGGAAGTCACGTTGTGGGTTACGAGTACGGCCAGCAATCATTGGTGCCACTTCAAAACCAGCAAACGCAAACATCATGCTTGATAAGAAAACAATAGTATCCCAACTGCTTAAATCTGGAACCCAATCACTAACATGGCTATAATCCGTTGCCATAGAGTGACCAGTCATTAACCATACAATCGCTAATAACACAATAATACCGGCAGGAATAAACACACCTAACCATGCACTAACACTGTTAATGATTTTAGTCCACTTCATGCCTTTAATATTCATTAATGTTAAGATCCAAAATACCACCATGGATCCCACCCCAATAAACACCTGATTTTGGGCCAACTCAGCACTAAACATATAGCCAATTGCCGTAAAGCCAAATTGCAACATTAATGGGAAGAAAAGCACACAAGAAAACAAGAAACAAACAACTACTATCCAGCCAACTCGTTTACCAAATGCTTCTTTTACCCAAACAAATATCCCACCATCTTTTGGCCAACCAGTAGAAAGTTCACCACAAACCATCGCTAATGGAAAAAACAAACAAAATGCAGCAAGTAACCAAAGCACCATTGCTGACGCCCCATAGGGAGCAACATTTGGAATTTGACGTAAACTGAGTATCGCAATAACATTCATAAACACAATGTCTTTAATACCAAGTAAACTTGAATCTTTAGAATCACTCATAATAACCTCACATTATAATATCTGGAGCAATAAATGCTCCAGATAGTTCATGATTAATACACGTCGTATCCAACCATATCTTCGTAAGTATCTTCACGGCGAATCAATCTATCTTTACCTTCTTTATCTATCATAACAACAGATGTACGAGGGCGATTGTTATAGACTGTTTGGCTTTCAATGGTATAAGCACCTGCATCCAAGAAAGCAACAATATCGCCAATTTGCGTATCTTTTGGCATTAAAAATTCTTCACCTTTAACACCGACATGGAAGTAGTCGCCACCATCACATAAAGGACCAGCTAATTTAATATATTCGTCGTGTTCTTCATTGATTCTTGACGCATTATAAACATAGAAGAACCAATCAAAATGTTGACTATCAGATAAAACGCTATAACCAGCATCAACAAATTTCCACTCAACATGCTCTTCAATGTTACCGTCTAAATCGTAGTTAGTTTTACGTTTTTCACAAGCAACCTCGGTGACAAGCACGCCGGCAGAACCAGTTACTTTACGACCTGGTTCAATACAGATTTCAACATCAGTACGCCATTTGTGTACTTCACTAATTACCGCGTCGGCAAAGTCTTGAGCAGTAATCCCTGCATACATATTATCTTGCAATGGATTGCCATTTTCTTCGTCATACTTATATGGAACAGGAATACCGCCTCCAACGTTGATTAAATCAAATTTAATACCAAGTACTTCTTCTAAACGGCGAGATTCATCAACTAATACTTTCGTTGCTTTTGCAAAAGGTTCTGCTTCGGGTACTTGATCCCCAACATGCATATGCAAACCACGTAAATGAACATATGGCATTTCGAGAATGCGTCGGCAAGTTTCTTCTGCTTGTTCTAAATCAATACCTGATTTGGCATGATAAGCTGTAACCAATTCTGGATGGGTTGCTGACGGCACATTTGGCTCAACACGCACGCAAACATTTGCAACTTTCTTCAAACGCCTTGAAATTTCATCAATAATATCAAGCTCATATAAACTATCAACATTGATAATATAAAGATCGTTTTGGATTGCAAATTCCAAATCAACTGGTTTTTTAACCACACCGTTGAACACA
The DNA here is from genome assembly GCF_001690825.1 of Gilliamella sp. Fer1-1. Lineage (NCBI taxonomy): Bacteria > Pseudomonadati > Pseudomonadota > Gammaproteobacteria > Orbales > Orbaceae > Gilliamella > Gilliamella sp. Fer1-1. The sequence continues at coordinate 11,968 of NZ_LZGX01000012.1, read as the reverse complement.
ATTTGGCTACCACTAAAGCCTATTTCTAAGCATTTACGCACTTCAAACATCGAGTTTGCTTCGGCATAAATACCTGCATCTTTAATCGCCTTAAGCACTCCCATAACTGAACAGGTTTTTGAGGCATAGAAGATTTTTGTATTTGGATGAGCCTTAAATGCATCTTTTATTTCTTGAACATTGCGATCAATTTCTTTCTCAGAAAACACATAAAAAGGAGTTGGATATTTTTTGGCTAATTCTTCTAAATTAACCCCATCAAAACATAATTTGCCATTTTGAGCACTAAAGCGACGATCTTTTGTTACAAGATTGGTACGTAATTTGTTATAATTTGACATAATTGAGTCAGACATATGACCTCCAGTTAATTTAGTATATAGAAATATGTAACAGACTTCTCACTGGTAATGCAATCAGCATGCCAAAATTAGAATCAAATATAATCAATTAGTTAATAAGTTTAGCCCCAAAATTAAAATTAGTCATTTAGTACAAAATATGTTTTTATGACAAAAATTTGTCATTTTTTGATGATGACCGAAAAGCATTTAAATTAAACGAAGCAAAATTTAGTAAATAATCCAAACATAAAAAGGTACTAATATCATGACCATTGATCCTGAGTTATTACAAGCATTGGAAATATTTAAACATTTTTTTGATTTAATCCATCAACCAATAGCTATTATTGATAAAAATGGCAATTATATTTATTACAATCAGGAAAGTGCAGAACTCGATGGCTACCCTAAAGAGCAAGCTATTGGTAGCCCCATGCTTGAGGTTTACCCCAACTTAAAAAAAGAAGATAGTACTATGTTGCAAGCTTTGCAACTTGGTAAAGAATACCAAGATAACTACCAAACTTATTATAACCATGTTGGTAAGTTGGTTGATTATTTGCATACAACTGTTCCGCTTTATAATAATAAAGAAGAAATCATTGGTGCCATTGAGATAGGCCGAAACTTATCAACGGTTAGACATTTGCAAGATCAAGTTTTTAAATTACATAGTAAGTTATACCACAATAAAGAACAGCCTTTGCCCGATATTGTTTTTGTTTCGGAAAAAATGCAGAAAGTGATTGACCAAACCAATATTTTAGGACGCAATGATGTTCCTGTACTAATTGTAGGTGAAACAGGAACAGGTAAAGAACTGTTTGCTCGCTTAATACACCAGACAAGTCAACGCCGTGACAAAGCTTTCATCTCACTTAATTGTGGTGCGTTACCAACTACCCTGATTGAAAGCACTTTATTTGGCACAGTCAAAGGTGCGTTTACGGGGGCCGAAAACCGTCAGGGTTATTTAGCGCTAGCTAACGGAGGCACACTGTTTCTTGATGAACTTAATGCAATGCCTTTTGATATGCAAAGTAAGCTATTACGATTTCTACAAGAGAAAACCTATTGGCCATTGGGTGGTAGTAAAGAACAACATTCAGATGTTCGTATCGTTGCCGCCATGAATGAATCACCGACAGAGTCGCTAAAAACGGGAAAAATAAGAGGCGATCTATTTTATCGATTAAACGTTGGTTTAATTAAACTTCCTGCTTTGCGAGACCGAACAGAAGATATTCCCGTTTTAGCTCGTTATTTTATTGATAAACATAAAAACGATGTAAATATAGTCATTAGTGGTATCAGTAAACAAGCACTACAACAATTAATGTCAGCACATTGGCCTGGTAATGTGCGTATGCTTGAAAATGCCATTGTCAGAAGTATGGTACTTCAAAACGAACCTGGTGAATTACAGCATATTACCCTTGATGAAGAGTTATTTGAACTTAATAACCCGCAGTCTGAAGATGATAATACAAATAAGCACAATGAAACAGTTGTTCAAACATCTCCTAATGGAGGTAACTTAACCGAACAAGTTGAAAACTTTGAACGGCAACTGATTATTGACGCATTGAATCAAGCTAATGGCAAAATTATAACGGCGGCAAAAAACTTAAATATTTCACGCACAACATTACAATATAAAGTCAAAAAGTATCATATTCAGATGGGGGTAATTGATGCTTAATTTTAAGCATCAAAAACGATCAATTAAACGCCTGAGCACATGCAAATGCACTACTCCATGCCCATTGGAAATTATAACCTCCGAGCCACCCCGAAACATCAACCACCTCACCAATAAAATAGAGGTTAGGAAGTGTTTTAACCGCCATAGTTTTGGAGGATAACGCATCAGTGCTTATACCGCCCAGTGTGACTTCGGCAGTACGATAACCTTCTGTTCCATTTGGAGTAATTTTCCAGTGTGTTAGGTTGTAATAAAGTTGCTGCTGTTGTCTAGGGGTAAGCTGTTTCACCGTTAAATCGTCCATTAAATTTAATTGTATTAATGCTTCAATGAGCCTTTTGGGTAAAAGCGACGCCAAGCAGTTTTTTATAGTCTGATTGCGGTTTTGTTCTAATAATAGTTTAAACGATGATTCAAATACTAATTCAGGTAATAAATTGATAGTGATTGATTCACCAGCTTGCCAATAACTCGACAATTGTAAAATAGCTGGTCCAGAAAGCCCTCGATGCGTAAATAATAGATTCTCTTTAAAGCTCATTCTTTGATTAGAAACTTCAACTGGAATTGCAATACCAGACAAATTTGCAAGCACATCCAGTAAAGGCTTATGCAACGTAAAAGGCACTAATCCAGCTTTTACTGGTACAACAGGAATAGCAAATTTTTCAGCAATTTTATAGCCTATTGATGTCATACCGAGTGCGGGCATAGATAAACCGCCTGTAGCAATAATAAGATTTTCACTATCCATAATGCCACCAGAAGTATATAATTGGAACCCTTGCCCATTACTATCAATATCTTCAACTTGGGTTCGCATCACAAAATTAACATGCCCCTTTTGGCACTCTTTTACTAGCAGATCAACGATATCTTGCGCTGAATTATCACAAAATAATTGGCCATGAGCTTTTTCATGATAACTAATACCATATTGGTTGACTAATTGTATAAAATCCCACTGGGTAAAGCGCTTTAAAGCAGATTTGCAAAAATGTGGATTATGAGAAATATAATGGGATGGCTCAACAGATAAATTAGTAAAATTACATTTACCACCACCAGACATTAAAATTTTACGCCCGAGCTTTTTACCATTATCAATTACGGTAACATCATACCCTTTTTGCCCCAATAGGCCAGCACAAAAAAGCCCAGCAGCGCCCGCCCCAACAATTGTAATTTTAGTTTGCATTATTGATAGATTAAAAATAAAAGATAACAAATTATAGCAAGATACCGCCATCACTTATAGTCGTTAGCTTGAGTTAAATTTTATACTTAAACAGATACTTTTCTGAAAGTTTTTAACATAAAAGAAAAAAAACTTATAGCTAATTTATATACGCTATTTTAAAAAAAACAATTTAAATTTATAAACACTTAAAAAATCATAGTGGTATATGTCATTATTAGCTTAATTAATAACTCAAATATAAGTTATGAGAAGATTAACTTATAAGTAATATTTATTTGACCGAAAACGTTTTTTTAATTAACTTCATACCTAATATGGGATTAATGCCTATACCTTCTCAAATTATAAAAGCGATGAATTAGAGGCAATGATATGTTATATAACCAGCATCATGAAAAAGATAACTGCGGATTTGGTTTAATTGCTCACATTGAGGGCCGACCAAGTCATAAAGTGGTGCGTACTGCAATTCACGGGCTTGCTCGTATGCAACACCGTGGCGCGATATTATCGGATGGTAAAACCGGTGATGGATGTGGTCTTTTATTACAAAAACCTGACCGATTTTTTCGTCTAGTCGCCGAGGATGCCGGTTGGCGTTTAGCGACGAATTATGCAGTAGGCATGTTGTTTTTAAGCCAAGATGAAGCCGAGGCGCAAGCTAGCCGTGAGATAGTCGAAGAAGAATTAGCCGAAGAAACCTTATCTATTTTAGGTTGGCGTGAAGTGCCGATTGATAAAAGTGTTCTGGGTGAAATCGCACTTGCATCGCTACCAAGAATTGAACAAGTTTTTGTTAATGCACCAGCTGGTTGGACAAAGATTGATTTAGAGCGCCGTTTGTATATGGTTCGCCGCCGCATTGAAAAACGCGTACAAGACGATACATTTTATGTTTGTAGTTTCTCAAATCAGGTCAATATTTATAAAGGCTTATGTATGCCTAAAGATTTGCCTCGATTCTATTTAGATTTGGCCGATATTCGTATGGAAACCGCGATTTGTTTATTCCACCAACGTTTTTCAACCAATACCGTTCCACGTTGGCCATTAGCTCAACCTTTTAGACATCTGGCACATAATGGCGAAATTAATACTATTGAGGGCAATCGCCAATGGGCAAAAGCACGATCATATAAATTTAAAACGCCACTTATCCCTGATTTACAAGATGCAGCCCCATTTGTGAATGTCACTGGTTCTGACTCAAGTTCATTAGATAACATGCTAGAACTATTTTTAGTTGGAGGAATGGATATAGTGCGAGCTATGCGCCTACTTGTTCCCCCTGCATGGCAAAACAATCCAGACATGAATGAAGATCTACGTGCCTTTTTTGACTTCAACTCAATGCATATGGAACCTTGGGATGGGCCTGCTGGCATTGTTATGTCTGATGGACGTTATGCGGCATGTAACTTAGATCGAAATGGATTACGCCCTGCACGTTATGTTATTACCACAGACAAACTTATCACCTGTGCCTCTGAAATTGGTATTTGGGATTATCAGCCCGACGAAGTAGTTACTAAAGGACGTGTTGGTCCAGGTGAATTGTTAGTTATCGATACGGAAGAAGGCCGCATTTTACAATCTGCTGAAACCGATAATGATTTACAAAAACGTCATCCTTATAAAGAATGGATGACAAAAAATGTTAAGCAATTAATCCCATTTGAAAGCTTACCCGATGATAGCATCGGTTCGCGCGATTATGATGATACATTACTAGCAACCTACCAAAAACAGTTTGGTTATAGTGCTGAAGAACTCGATCAATGCATCCGAGTACTTGGCGAAAATGGGCAAGAAGCTACTGGCTCAATGGGCGATGATACACCTTTTGCGGTATTATCAAATAAGCCTCGATCAATTTATGATTATTTCCGCCAAAAATTTGCGCAGGTTACTAACCCACCTATCGATCCCCTGCGTGAAGCACACGTTATGTCACTTTCAACCAGTATTGGTCGTGAAATGAATGTATTTGCCGAAGCAGAAGGCCAAGCGCATCGAGTTGCTTTTAAATATCCTGTTTTAGTCTATTCGGATCTACAACAATTAACAGCGCTAGAATCACGTTACTACAAATCAGAAACATTAGATATCACTTATGAAATTGATGGTAGCTTGCGTGATGCTATTGAACAATTATGTGGTGATGCTGAAACAAAAGTTCGCAATGGCACCGTATTACTGATTTTATCAGATAAAAATATTGCTCCCGACCGTCTACCCATTCCAGCACCTATGGCAGTTGGGGCTGTTCAACAACGCTTAGTTGAAAAGAATTTACGCTGCGATGCCAATATTATTGTTGAAACGGCAAGTTGTCGTGATCCGCACCACTTTGCCGTACTTCTTGGTTTTGGTGCAACAGCAATTTACCCTTATTTAGCCTATGAAACCTTATCCCAAATGGTGGATAATGGTACGATAAACAAATCTCATCGTGAAGCGATAGCTAATTACCGCAATGGGATTAATAAAGGTTTATATAAAATTATGTCCAAAATGGGCATTTCAACAGTCGCATCTTATCGTTGCTCAAAACTGTTTGAAGCCGTTGGATTACATGAAGAAGTCGTTGAACTTTGTTTTCAAGGTGTCACATGCCGTATTAGTGGCGCTAATTTTGATGATTTTTCCCAAGACCAATTTAACTTATCAAAAAGCGCATGGTTAAGAAGAAAACCCTTAGAACAAGGTGGGTTACTTAAATTTGTCCACGGTGGTGAATATCATGCCTATAATCCTGATGTTGTGCAGTCACTACAAAAAGCAGTCAATAATGGTAATTATGAAGATTACAAACGTTATGCTGATATAGTTAATCATCGCCCTATTACCACATTGCGCGATTTATTAAAACTCAATCCACCTGAAAATGCAACCATACCGCTTGAGCAAGTCGAACCCGAAGAATCATTATTTAAACGCTTTGATTCAGCAGCCATGTCCATTGGAGCACTCAGTCCAGAAGCGCACGAATCCCTTGCCACAGCGATGAATACACTAGGCGGATTTTCCAATTCAGGGGAAGGAGGTGAAGATCCTGCACGTTACAACACCATAAAAGTTTCACGTATAAAACAAGTTGCATCAGGTCGTTTTGGCGTAACACCAAGTTACTTAATGAGTGCTGATGTTATCCAGATAAAGGTAGCACAAGGCGCAAAACCGGGGGAAGGCGGTCAATTACCAGGTGATAAAGTCACACCATATATTGCAAAATTACGCTTTTCTGTACCCGGTGTGACATTAATTTCACCGCCACCACATCACGATATTTACTCGATTGAAGATTTGGCACAACTAATCTTTGATTTAAAACAGATCAATCCACACGCTATGATTTCGGTTAAACTCGTATCCGAACCCGGTGTTGGTACCATCGCAACAGGCGTTGCTAAAGCCTATGCCGATTTAATTACTATTTCAGGTTATGACGGTGGCACAGGGGCTAGCCCATTGACCTCGGTAAAATACGCCGGTTCCCCTTGGGAACTTGGATTGGTTGAAACACAACAATCATTAGTTGCCAATGGGTTACGTCACAAAATACGCCTGCAAGTTGACGGTGGCTTAAAAACAGGTGCTGATATTGTTAAAGCTGCTATTTTAGGTGCTGAAAGCTTTGGATTTGGTACAGGTCCTATGGTTGCTTTAGGGTGTAAATATCTACGTATTTGTCACCTAAATAACTGTGCAACTGGCGTTGCAACGCAAGACGAAAAATTACGTAGTGAGCACTATCACGGCCTGCCTGAAAAAGCGATGAATTACTTCCGCTTTATTGCTCGCAATACTCGAGAAGTCATGGCAGAACTTGGCGTAAGTCGTATTGTCGATCTAATTGGGCGCACAGATCTACTATTAGAACTTGAAGGGATCACCGCCAAACAACAAAAATTGGATCTATCAGGATTGCTAAAAACAGCAAAACCAATTGATGGTAAACCAGTTTATTGCGTTGAAGACAATAAACCATTTGATAAAGGTGTACTAAATAAAGAGATCATCACACAAGCACAACAATGTGTTGATAATCGCCAAAGCAAAAGTTTCTATTTTGACATTCAAAATACTGACCGTTCTGTAGGCACTAGCTTATCTGGCTATATTGCCAAAAAATATGGCGATCAAGGTTTAGCAGCTGATCCTATTTCGCTCAATTTTAATGGGACTGCTGGTCAAAGCTTTGGCGTATGGAATGCTGGTGGCGTAGACTTAACGCTAACTGGGGATGCGAATGATTATGTTGGTAAAGGTATGACTGGTGGGCGTATTGTTATTCGCCCACCACAAGGTTCGGCATTTTTAAGCCATGAAGCAACCATTGCCGGAAATACCTGTTTATATGGCGCAACAGGCGGCAAACTATTTGCTGCCGGTCGCGCTGGTGAACGTTTTGCTGTGCGAAACTCAGGCGCAATTAGTGTGGTTGAAGGAATAGGTGATAATGGCTGCGAATATATGACTGGCGGTGTTGTCTGCGTGTTAGGAAAAACAGGCATTAACTTTGGTGCAGGAATGACTGGTGGTTTTGCTTATATCTTAGATACAGACGGTGATTTCCATAAACGCATTAACAAAGAACTCATAGAATTACTCAATGTTGCTGATTACTCTATCCACGAAGAACATTTGCGTGGTTTAATCATGGAACATGCTCAACTTACGCATTCATCACGAGCTGAGGACATTTTAGCTAATTGGGATGACTTTGCTAAACAATTTGTCTTAGTCAAACCTAAATCCAGTGATGTCAAAGCCTTATTAGGGCACCGTAGTCGCTCATCAGCAGAACTACGCATTCAAGCACAGTAAGTAAGGAGAGCACGAAATGAGTCAAAATGTTTACCAGTTTATCGATTTACAACGTGTTGAACCGCCCAAAAAATCGCTAAACATTCGCAAAATAGAATTTGTTGAAATTTATGAAGGCTTTTCCGCCTCACAATCCCAAGCGCAAGCAGATCGCTGCCTAGCTTGTGGTAATCCTTATTGTGAATGGCGTTGCCCTGTACATAACTATATCCCAAATTGGTTAAAATTGGTTAATGAAGGTAAAATATTAGAAGCGGTTGAACTATCTCATCAAACCAATAGTTTGCCTGAAGTATGTGGACGTGTTTGCCCACAAGATCGCCTTTGTGAAGGCTCATGTACTTTAAATGCAGAATTTGGTGCTGTCACCATTGGCAATATTGAACGTTATATAACAGATACCGCGTTTAAAATGGGATGGAAACCTGATTTATCCAATGTTGAACAAACAGGATTGAAAGTTGCCATAATTGGCGCTGGTCCTGCTGGTCTTGCTTGTGCCGATGTATTAGTGCGCAATGGCGTAACGCCTATCGTCTTTGATCGTCATCCTGAAATTGGTGGATTACTTACATTTGGAATTCCTGCGTTCAAACTTGATAAAGACGTATTAATCAATCGCAGACGTATATTTACTGAAATGGGTATTGAATTCCGTCTCAATACTGAAGTAGGCAAAAATATTCAATTAAATTATTTGATTAATGAATTTGATGCCGTCTTTGTCGGTACTGGTACCTATCAATCCATGCGTGCAGGACTAAAAAATGAAGATGCCAACGGTGTTTATGATGCCTTACCATTTTTAATAGCCAATACCAAACATCTTATGAATCACCCACAAACCCAAGAGACACCATACATTGACATGAAAGGTAAGCGTGTTGTGGTATTAGGTGGTGGTGATACGGCAATGGACTGTGTACGAACATCTATTCGCCAAGGGGCAAGCGACGTCACCTGCGCCTATCGCCGAGATGAAGCCAATATGCCAGGTTCAAAACGAGAAGTCAAAAACGCCAAAGAAGAAGGCGCAAACTTCCAATTCAATGTTCAACCCTTAAGTATTGAAATTAATGGAACAGGACAAGTAACAGGGGTAAGAATGGTCAAAACTGAACTTGGTGAACCTGATGCAAAAGGACGGCGCTCACCAATTATTGTTGAAGGTTCTGAATTTATTCTACCTGCCGAAGCAGTAATAATGGCATTTGGCTTCAACCCCCATGCCATGCCTTGGCTGGCTGAGCATGGTGTTGATTTTGACCCACAAGGTCGAATCATCGCGCCAGAAGCCAACCGCTATCAAACCAGCAATCCCAAAATTTTTGCTGGTGGCGATGCTGTTCGAGGATCTGATCTAGTAGTCACAGCGATTAGCGAAGGGCGAAAAGCAGCCGAAGGAATCTTGGATTATTTGGACGTTTAATAATCATTTACTATTAAATTAATAAACCCGCTGATTGCAAGCGGGTTTATTTTTGAATGATAAATAACAATAAAGCTTAAGAAATTACGGAATGAAGATCATCGGTAAATTTATCTTCATCAACTGCTTTGTTATTACATTAATAGGATGTGATAATAAAACAAAGTTTAATCGAATACAGGCATTTAATGAATATTCTTCAATTATTGAATATGCCCCTTATTCAAGACATATAAAAAAATAAACTATCGCTACTTACTCTGATGATTTATTAGAAAGCATTACAACTATTTTGGGTGATAAAAAGGCAAGACTATATCATCTTATCATAATAGGAATGTGTATGGAGATTGCACAGCCGAAACAAGAATTTTAACAGACGATAATGAAAAAAATGCGGAAGCAAAATTGGTGAATATAGAGAGAAAAATGGTACGTGGAATAGAATATTGGTAATGTAATCTTGCTTTGCTTAGATTTCTAATAAAACTAGAAAGCATCATCAAAACTTTCACGTACATTTTTGTTTAGGTATAAAATTAGTTATTTTGGCTACTTTGGTTTAGGGTATTTTTAGACGAAATCCCACCCAATTTAGGTGGAATAACCTAAGCTATTTTTTAATAGCAAATGTTAGCACATTCGAAACTACACAATCCCCAATAATCTTCATTTTACGCTAAAAACATTCAGAAAAGCCATTGATTTTATTTGATCTCTATTATTTTTGTTTTAAAAAATAATGCTTAGTCACTTTATTAATAATCAAACAAATTAGCATAATAAGCAATACCAATAGGAGTAGGCTACGACCTGCATGTATCAATACATCAGCGTTAATATAATATCTTATCGGCATTTTGTACATGAAAGTAAAATAAGGAATGTCGCAAATAAAAATCATCATGGCAGACACAGAAACACTTTTAATGAGTTTTTCTGATTGAATTTTATTAAAGGGTTGCTTAAAACAGCTTTTAGACAAAAACAGTCCAAGCAATATAGCACCAATATACAAAGACTCTTGAAAACCACTAAGCATTAAGTCAAAAGCATTAGTGATTAATTCATACCCTTTAATCAAAATAAAACCAATAAACGTTGAAAATAAAATGAAGTGAATAGTTGAGCTATTAGTTGCGGTAATTGCAAATGACTGTTTGCTTTTTATAAAGTATTTTTCAAAGAAATTTGTTAAATAGTAAATTAATAAGCTGTATAGCAAAGCGCAAGAAATAACTGATGAGATAACTATTATTATTATCGGGAAAATAGGTATCTCGTAGTAATAAACAATTATAGTTTGTTGAATAAATGCAGCAATTATTGAAAATATCATCATCATAAAAATCAATAGTATTACATTGATTTTATTAACAATATGAACATTAGCGTAATGCAAAACAAGCGACAACACGCTAAAAACCCATAATGTATCTACAAATTTATTTTGATAAAAATAAATTGAAGTATCAAAATCTAGTGACCAAAATACGTCTAAAAAAGTTTGGTAATGGTATTGCAAAAATGCGAAATACATCGAAAAAAACAACTCAATAAAAATAAACTACACCATCAATAATGGGGAGAGTAAAAAAGACACTTTATTCATCTTATTTGCTTATTAATTTTTACTTAAACGTTCCTGTTACCTAAAATTTTTAACAAAATTTTAATTATTGATTGTTGTTAATCAATTCGTTTAATAAAGTGTTTAATCTTAAATCCCATAGCAATCAATGATGCAAAATAAACAACGATGCCAACAATTACCAATAAAAATAATCGCCCTATACGAACCCACATTGAACCCGTTGACCAATCAGGTAATAGCTGTGAGCCAGACCATAACACTGTGGACATTAATATTACGGCAATAATGACTTTAATTAAAAAGAGATACCAACCAGGTTGGGGTTGATAAAGTTGTTTTTTACGCAGTTGCCAATACAATAATCCAGCATTAAAGCAAGCGGCTAAACCAATGGATAGTGAAAGGCCTGCATGCTGTAATGGCCCAATAAAAACAAGATTCATTAGCTGTGTTAAAATTAACGTAACAATTGCAATTTTGACGGGAGTTTTAATATCCTGACGCGAATAAAATGCGGGTGCTAACACTTTAATTAAAATCAATCCAAGTAGACCGATAGAATAAGCCACTAAGGCTCGCTGTGTCATTAAGGTATCATTTAGGGTAAATTGCCCATACTCAAATAATGTTGATATAAGAGGACGAGAAATAACGCCTAATGCCACGGTACTTGGCAAAGCCAGTAAAAAACAAAGTCGCAATCCCCAATCTAATACCTCAGAATATTGCTTATGATCACCTTTAGAAAAACTTTTCGCTAACGAGGGTAATAAAATCGTACCTAATGCTACGCCAAGCACGCCAGCAGGAAATTCCATTAAGCGGTCTGCATAATACATCCATGAGACCGATCCTGAAACTAGAA